>JAAYAV010000145.1 GCA_012719195.1 Anaerolineae bacterium
GGATGAGGCCGACGTCGCCTCTCGCCTGCTTCAGGAGATGGTGCGGCGGATGGGCATCCGGGCCCGCGTCGAGGTCGAGCTACCGCACGACGACGAGCCGCTGCGTCTGAACATCACCGGCAAGAACCTGGGGATGCTCATTGGGCGCCGGGGCGAGACACTAGCTGCACTGCAGTTCCTCACCCGGATGACGGCCAGCCACCAGCTTCATCGCTGGATGAACCTGGTGGTAGACGTGGACGACTACCGCAAGAAGCGCGAGGAGTCGCTCAAGCGGCTCGCGGTTCGTATGGCGGAGACGGCGGTGGAGACCGGGCGCATCCAGGAGTTGGAGCCGATGCCTCCGGCCGAGAGGCGCATCGTCCACATAGCGCTGCGGGACTTCGACGGAGTCCGTACCGAGAGCAAGGGCGAGGACGAGGACCGTCGCGTCACCATCCAGCCCGTAAGTAGCTGAGCCCCTTGGCACCGCTGGTCTACTTGGTCGTCGGCCACGTCACACAAGACTTGGTCGACGGGCAGCTCGTGCTGGGCGGCACGGCCACCTACTCCGCCGTCACAGCCGCTCGACTGGGCCTGAAGGTGCGCGTACTGACCGCCGCCGGGGTCACCGCTCAGCCTGCACTGGAGGAGCTGGCTCGCGATGCCGAAGTGTCGGTAGTCGAGTCAGCCGAGACTACGGTGTTCAAGAACACCTACAGCGACGACCGCCGCGTGCAGTACCTGCTTTCGGCTGGTTCGGACCTCACTCCTTCAGCATTGCCGGGCGGCTGGAAGCGGTCTGACATCGCCCACCTGGGACCAGTTGCCAACGAGGTGGACCAGTCCTTCGTGGGCGCCTTCGCCCGCAGGACGTCCCTGGGTATCACACCGCAGGGTTGGCTGCGCAGCTGGGATAGCGATGGTCGGGTTCGACCGGAGCCTTGGATGCCCGATCCCGAGTGGCTGCGGCGCGCCGGCGCCATCGTTCTCAGCCAAGAGGACGTGGGAGAGCGGCTCGACCTGATCGACTACTACGCGCGTTACTGCCCGGTCACTGTGGTGACAAGGGGCTATCGCGGGTGTACCCTATACAGCGGGGGTGAGGTGCACCACCTGGGTACGCGCCCGGCCCGCGAGGTGGATCCCACCGGGGCGGGAGACGTGTTTGCGGCCGCCTTTTTCATCCGGTTGCACGAGACCGGCGATGCGGTAGAGGCCGCTCGCTTCGCAAACGTCGCCGGCTCGATGGCCGTCGAAGGACCCGGCACCACCACCATACCGGCGCGCCGGCAAGTAGCCGATTGGCTGGAGAATCACCGTCTCTGAGATGCCTGCGGGAAGAATCCTGGCCGTAGCCAACCAGAAGGGCGGCGTGGGCAAGACTACCACTGCCGTCAATGTGGCGGCGGCCCTAGCCCGTAGCGGCTACTCCGTCCTCGTGGTCGACTTCGATCCACAAGCCAACGCCACCAGCAGCCTCGGCCTGGATCCCCGCGTCCTGCAGGGGAACGTCTATCACCTCCTCTCTGGCGAGGTCCAGCCCAGCGACATAGTGCAGGAGACGTCTACGCCCGGGCTCTACCTCATTCCCGCCGGTCCGGACCTGGCCGGCGCGGAAGTTGAACTGGTGTCAATGGGCGGGCGGGAGTCGATTCTGCGCGACGCGCTGGCGGGAGTAGAACAGCAGTACGACGTGACCTTCGTGGACTGCCCGCCCAGCCTGAGCTTGCTGACCGTCAACGCTTTGGTCGCGGCGCGTAATGGCGTGCTCGTCCCGGTGCAGACGGAGTACCTGCCCCTTGAGGGGCTCTCGCGGCTAATGGAGACCCTGGAGGTGGTGCGGCTACGGTTCAACCGCATGTTGCGGGTGGTCGGCATCCTCATGACGATGTACGATGCCCGGACTAACCTCTCGGCGGAGGTGGTGCAGGAGGTCAGGGCTCACTTCCCCGGGCTGGTGTTCCAGGAGGCGATACCGCGATCGGTGCGCTTGAGCGAAGCACCGAGCCGAGGAGTCAGTATCTTTGGACACGCGCCTACGTCGGCCGGTGCCCTTTCCTACGCCCTGGTGGCCGAGGAACTGGTGTACCGCCTCGGCATCCCGGCGCGGCGGGAGGCACGGCATGGCTGAAAGCAAACGAGGACTAGGACGGGGACTGGCGGCCCTCCTGCCGGGAGCCGACGAGGAAGGGATCCAGGAAGTCGCTATTGCGGCCATCTCACCCGCACCCCACCAACCGCGCCGCAGCTTCGACGATGCTTCCCTGGCCGAGTTGGCTGCTTCCATCCGGGAACACGGCGTCCTGCAGCCCATACTCGTCACTGCCCAGGAAGGGTCGCCGCTGGGCGAGGCCCGCTTCACCCTGGTGGCGGGCGAGCGACGGTGGCGGGCGGCCGCACTTGCGGGCCTGACGACGATCCCGGCCATCGTGCGCGAACTGGGGGAGCGGGAGTCACTCGAAGTGGCCCTGGTGGAGAACCTTCAGCGTGAGGACCTCAACCCAGTTGAGGAAGCGCGCGCCTACCAGGAACTCCAGGAGATGTTCGGGCTCACCCAGGACCGCCTAGCTGAGAGGGTAGGCAAGAGCCGCTCCGCGGTGGCCAACTCCCTCCGCCTGCTGCGGCTGCCGGAAGAGGTGATACTGCTCCTGGAGGAGAACCGACTCTCTGAGGGGCACGGCCGCGCCTTGCTTGGTCTACCCGACTCGGCGGATGTGGCGCAAGTAGCGATGCAGGTGATCGAGAACGGTCTCTCAGTGCGGGAGACTGAGGCCCTCGTGCGCGCCGCTCAGGCGCATGCCGCCGCCGATACCGAGGAGATCGCCGAACCAGGCCTGAAGCGGGTCCCGCCGGCAGACGAGCCCATGAACCAAGCCCTCGCCGAGGCTCTTCGCCGCCGCTTGGGCACGAAAGTGGACTTGGTCCGGGGCCGGCGTGGTGGGCGCATAGTGATTCACTTCTACTCCGATGAGGAACTGGACTCGATCTTCCAAGCCATCGGGGCAGAACTCTAGATCACGCCTAGGCTTACGCGTCCGGAAAGCGCCTTCCGGCCACGCGCATGTCGCCCTCTCGGCGTGTGATCCCCTGGCTGTCCAGTTCGGCAAGGAGGGCCAGTGTGGCCCGGCGATTGCTGTGTAGCGCGTCGCGGACCTGGGCTACCGTGACACCGGGCTGAGA
>JAAYAV010000146.1 GCA_012719195.1 Anaerolineae bacterium
GCCTGATTGAGCCGGATCTGGGCGTTCTCGAGATCCATCTGGGCCTGAGCGACGGAGAAGCCTTGCTGCTGCTGCGCCTGCTCGAGCTTGATCCGCGCGATCTCGAGGTTGGCCTGCGCCGCCGCGAGCCGATCTGCCGCCGCCGTCTGCGCCTGCTCCAAGGCGATCTGGGCCTTCTCAAGATCCAGTCGCGATTGCTCTACTTGGTTCAGAATGTCTTTATTCTCGAGCTCGGCGAGTATGTCGCCCGTCTTCACGTCCTGGCCCTTCTCCACCGTGACGGTCGCCACGCGTCCGTTCACCTTGAAGAAGAGCTCTTCCTCTCGGACAGGAGAGACGCGACACAGGAAGTCGACGCTGTCGACCACTTCGCCCCGCCTGACCTCGTACACCGGCTTCTCCGGTACCACCGGCGTCGGGATCGGTGTGGGTGTGGGCTCCTCTTCCGCCGTGAGAGGCGCGGCACAGCTGGCCACAGCACCTGTCAGCGCCAGAGCCACCAGGGCCATCAGCAATCGCTTTACCATCTCCTCATCTCCTCAGCAACGACGGGCGACTGTCGCGCCCTGAGTATCAACACGGTACATGTGCCGCATGACGGCGGCCTTCCCCCAGCCGGCCGCCGGTCGCCGCAGTGTAGACCGCCCTTCAGAGGCCTGACAACCGCACCGCCGGGGTTGGGACTCGCCGGACTCTGGAGCCGATGATATCTTGCACTGGGAGGCAGCGATGAAGCTCGATGAAATGGCGCGGAGGGTGGGCATACTGCTCTTGCGGCACAACTTGACCATCTGCACCGCGGAGTCGTGCACCGGGGGCCTTATCGCTAGTTCCATTACGGACGTGCCCGGGTCTTCTGGGTACTTCCTCGGTGGGGTCGTCACCTACTCCAATCTAGCCAAGCTTATGCTGCTGGCCGTTCCTGAGGCTACTCTCCAGCGATACGGGGCAGTCAGTGCCCCGGTCGCTCTCACTATGGCGCGGCAGGCTCGCCGTCTGTTCGGCGCCGACGTTGCCGTGTCGGCCACCGGCATCGCCGGTCCCGGCGGCGGCACCGCTCTCAAGCCGGTGGGGCTTGTGTACGTGGCCGTCGCCAACCCGCGAGTCACGGTGGTGCACCGGGTGCTTCTACCACACGACCGGCGGGGCAACAAGGTCGCAACCGTCGCGTTAGCCCTCGACCTGGTGCTCCGCCAGTTCGCCGGAGACCTCCCCACCACCTAGGCGGGAGCCTCGCTGGGCAAGCCGCTCGGCCCCAGACGACGCTGCTCGACCGAGTCCGAGGGCAGTTCGTCAGCCGGGCGTCCGCTTGCGCCGCCGGATGCGTCGGGCTTGGCTGGTCGCGGCGCCTCGCCGCGCAGCAGGGCATAGAACTCCTCAGCCTCTAGGGTCTCCACTTCCATGACCCGGGTGGCGATGGCGTCCAGGGCCTCCCGGTTCTCTTCCAGGATGCGGCGTGCCGTGGCATGCGCCTCATCGACGATCCGCTTCACCTCGTTGTCGATGGACACCGCTACTGCTTCACTGTAGTTACGCTGCTCGCCGATCTCGCGGCCAAGGAACACCAGTTCCTGCTTCTCGCCGAACGTCAGGGGACCGAGCTTCTCACTCATGCCGAACTCGGTGACCATGCGCCGGGCCAGGCGCGTTACTCGCTCCAGGTCATTGCTGGCGCCCGTGGTGATGTCGTCGAAGACTAGTTCCTCGGCCGTTCTACCACCCAGGAGCCCCGCCAGTTCGGCCATGAACTTGCGGCGGTGCCGCAGATAGCGGTCATCCTCAGGAACGCCCATGGTGTACCCGAGCGCCATACCCCGCGAGATGATCGACAGCTTGTGCACCTTGTCCGACTCCGGCAAGGAAGCCATGACTATGGCGTGACCGGACTCGTGGTAGGCGACGATGCGCTTCTCCTCGTCGCTGATGACGCGGCTACGACGCTCGGGGCCGGCCACCACCTTCTCGATGGAATCCTCGAGGTCCTTCTGGATGATCAGGTTACGGTTGCGACGAGCGGCAATGATGGCCGCCTCGTTCAGGATATTCTCCAGGTCCGCTCCGGTCAGGCCCGGGGTCTGGCGTGCCAGGGTTGAGACATTCACGTCCGTAGCCACCGGCTTGCCGCGCATATGAACGCGGAGTATGGCCTCCCGGCCCTTCACATCCGGCCGGTCCAGCACTACCTGACGGTCGAAGCGACCCGGCCGAAGCAAGGCCGGATCGAGAATGTCGGGCCGGTTTGTCGCCGCCATGATAATGACATTGGTATCGGTGTCGAAACCGTCCATCTCCACCAGAATCTGGTTGAGGGTCTGTTCCCGCTCGTCGTGGCTGCCGCCCAGCCCGGCGCCGCGCTGGCGGCCGACGGCGTCGATTTCATCGACGAAGACGATACAGGGCGAGTTCTTCTTGGCCTGGTCGAACAGATCCCGCACCCGGCTGGCGCCGACGCCGACGAACATCTCCACGAACTCGGAGCCGCTGATGCTGAAGAAGGGCACCCCCGCCTCTCCCGAGACGGCCTTGGCCATGAGCGTCTTGCCGGTACCAGGAGGGCCGACCAGAAGCACGCCCTTCGGGATGCGTGCACCCACGCGCTGAAACTTCTCCGGCTCGCGCAGGAACTCCACCACTTCGGACAGCTCTTGCTTGGCCTCTTCCGCACCCGCCACGTCGTCAAACGTGACCGTCGGCTTGTCGCCAGTAAACATGCGGGCGCGGCTCTTGCCGAAGGTGATCGCCTGGTTGTTGCTTCCCTGGGCTTGCCTCATCAGCAGGAAGAAGAGACCGGCCACGAATATGAGGGGCAGGAACCCGCTAAGCAGGGCCACCCAGCTCCCCCACTGGCTACTCGGCTTGGCCTCGAACGACAGAAGGCTGGAGAGCTCCTCGCCCGTAACGCCGAAGTCCCGTAGCGTCTGGGTAAGCCCGACAGCAGGCTCCTTGTTGGCGAGGTACCAGGCGCTCTGGCTGAAGCGCTTGACCCGAACCTCGTCGCCGGTGATCTCGATCGCCTCGACCTCGCCGGCCTTGACCCACTGGGCGAGGCGGGCCATGTCGATGCGTTGGCTTTCCCCCGAACCCTGAGAGAAGAAGGAGAAGAAAAGCGCGACGACTGCTACCATTATCAACAGGTAGACGAAGCCGTTCTTGAACCAACTCGAACCCACCAACTACCTCCAAACGCTCATGAAAGCGTGCGCCTATCCTTGGGCCCGGGGGCATCGCCGCCCGACGCTTAGCACTCCGAGCCATTATACCATTGCGCTGCCCTATCACCAAGAAGCGGCTGACAACCCACCCTACCTTAAGTCAGATGTGTGCAGCGGCCCCATTTGTGGCCGCTGCGTTGACGCACCGCGTACCGTGTGCTACTATCGCCTCGATACCCAGCCGTCGCCGGGTCCCAAGTGGTAGAGCCCGGCACCAAGGAGCGCGGTCATGTCCGTACTGGAAGAACTCTCACAGGCTCTGATCAACGGAAACGCCCCCAAGACGAAGGAACTGGCGCAGAAGGCGATCGATGAGGGCATGGCTCCGAGTAAGGTCCTCAGCGAGGGCCTCATCGTGGGCATGAACGAAGTGGGCCGCCGCTTCAAGAACAACGAGTTCTATGTCCCCGAGGTGCTCATCGCCGCCCGCGCCATGCACTCCGGCATGGACGTACTCAA
>JAAYAV010000147.1 GCA_012719195.1 Anaerolineae bacterium
CCCGTGGCACCACGGGCTACGCCCTGCTGGACGCCCTACTGCATTCGCGTAGCATCCAGACCCCGGAGGCGATGCGGCGCTACCTCGATCCTCTGAGCGGACCGGCGCTGTCACCCTTCGAGGTGCCCGGGGTTCACGAGGCAACCGCGCTCATCCGCTGGGCCATCGCCAGGGATCAGCGTATCCTCGTGCACGGCGATTACGACGCCGATGGCCTGAGCGCCACGGCGCTGCTCGTACGCGGTCTCCTCTCTCTGGGCGCGCGGGCCCGGGCCTTCATCCCCAACCGCCTAGACACCGGCTACGGCCTCTCGCTCGACACCGTCGCTGAGCTGGCGGCGGGCGCCGAGCTCCTCATCACCGTTGACTGCGGCATCCGCTCCATCGACGAGGTGGCGCGCGCCCGTGAGTTGGGCATGTCCGTGATCGTGTCCGACCATCACCTGCCCGGGCCCGCCCTCCCGGCCGCCGACGCTCTGGTCACCACGCGGCTGCCCTCTTCGCCGGTCACCGATGAGCTGGCGGGCGTCGGCGTGGCCTACCAGATCTGGCGCGGCCTTGAGGAGGTCTCGCGCCGGTTCGGGGGCGCCGCGTCCAGCCTCGACGGCGGCATGCTGGACCTGGTGGCGCTGGGCACCGTGGCCGACGTGGCGCCACTGGTGGGAGAGAACCGACGGCTCGTCCGCGCCGGGCTGCTGCAGTTGCGTCGGAGCACGCACCCGGGTCTGGCGGCCCTGGCCCATTCCGCTGGCATCGAGCCCAGTTCCATGTCGGCCGAGTCCATCAGCTTTGGGCTGGCTCCGCGCATCAACGCCGCCGGCCGGCTGGGTTCCGCCGAACCGGCCCTAGAGCTGCTCCTCACCGAGGATGTGGCCCGCGCCCAACAACTGGCCCAAGAACTGAGCCGGGCGAATCGCGTGCGGCAGGACGAGGTGCAGCGCTGTCTCGAAAGGGCTCAGGCCACTCGACCGGAGGCTGACCTCAGGGACAGCCCTCTGATCTTCACGGTGAGTGATGAATACCCACAGGGCATCGTGGGGCTGGTGGCGGGCAAGCTGGCCGACAGTTATGCCGTGCCCGTGGTGGCAGTCACGCTGGAGGGAGACAAGGCGCATGGCTCCATACGCTCGCCGGAGTGGTTCAACGCCAGTGAGGCGCTGGAGGGCTGCTCCCGCTGGCTAGACAAACATGGCGGCCACTCCAAGGCGGCCGGGTTCACCTGTGCCGCCGAGGCGATCGACCGCGTCGAGCAGCACCTGCGCGACCGGGCTGAGCGAGCCTGTGTGGACGGCACCCCGCGCGCCGAGCTGGAGTACGACGCTGAACTGCCGCCTGTGCTGCCGGACCAACCGGTTTGGGAGCACCTAGCTCTACTGGAACCCGTCGGTGAGGGGAACCCAGCCCCGGTGTTCGTGAGCCGCGCAGTCCCGGTGCTGCGCAAGAGCTCCATGGGCAGAGACGGCGTTCACCTGCGGCTGCTGCTGCGCTCCGACGATAGCGAGATCGGTGCGGTGGCGTTTCGCCGCGGAGAGGCCCTGGCGCAAATTGGCGATCGCGTCGACATCGCCTACACCCTGGACGAGCACACCTACAACGGCAGCACGGAGCGACGGCTTAACATCGTGGACCTGGCCGAGCCGGGCCAAGGAGGATGACGTGACCGAAGTAACCGTCCGCTACTTCGATCGACCGGGCGGGTCGAACACCGAGGAGACCCTGGGTGCCGCCGTGGAGCGGGCCCAGATGCTCGGCATTCGGCAAGTGGTGGTGGCCACCAGCCACGGTGACACCGGCTTGCGCGCCCGGGCGCTGTTTCCGCCCGAGGTGCTGGTGGTGGGCGTCACCATCTCGGCTGCCTTCTCCGAGGAAGGGTGGGTCATGACGGCGGACGAGCGCCGCCGCCTGACCGACGCCGGAGTCACCGTCTTGACAGGCATGCACGCCCTCGGCGATGATGTGAGCGAGGCCATGTCCGGCTCCGGCTGGTCCCCCAGCCGCGTAGCCCGCGAGACACTGTACCGCTTCAGCCAAGGCATGAAGGTGGCCATCGAGGTTACTCTGATGGCGGCCGAAGCTGGCCTTCTGGACATGGACTCGGACGTGATCGCCATCGCCGGCACCGATTCTGGTGCCGACACGGCCCTGGTTCTCAAGCCGGCCTACGCCCGAGCGTTCGATCGGCTCAAGGTCAGGGAGATTCTGGCCATGCCAAGGTGCTGAGGATATGAGTGTGCGCCGCTTCTGGAACCGACTTTCGGGCCCTGTGAAGGTGGGGTTGGCCTTCGCCCTAATCGCCATCGTGCTCACGGTGGTGGGGCAACTGCGTCAACCCGATAGCATCACATTCCGCTCGCTGGTGATGGGTATACTCATCGGCGGCGGATCTTGGGGCCTGGTCTCCTGGGCCATCGCTTACGCCGCCTGGGACGTAGAGAACGAGTTGGCCGGCGGGGAGGACAGCGAAAGCGAGTCCGCCGATCAGCCCTCCACCGCTGCTTAGCTCGCAACCCCGGGGCCGCCGGCTCGTTCGCTTGCGTCGGCTGCCGCCCGAGGCGACGGCTATCCCATAGGAGGCAACACCGGTGAAGCGATTGCGGCTCCTGGAATCGGCGTTGGCCGGCGCAGGAGCCGTGTGGCTGGTGGGTAGCGGCAACTGGCCCACCGCTCCCGCCGCTGCCGACCGAGACTACGTCACCGCCATCGCGCCATCGACGCTGGCACAGGATCTCGCCGGGCGCTTCGGCGGGCGCGCCTTCGTGATGGACGAGTCGCGGCAGTATTGGAGACTTGTCGCTCCGCAGTTGCCCATGGTGGATCTGGCACCCGTCGCCGGCGGCGACATCGGTCACGATCTGTCTCTGCGGGACTTCACCATGAACGCCGTCGCTGCCTACTTGCCCGCCCACCGCCCGCTCCTAGACCCCTTCCTCGGCCTGACGGACCTACGCCACGGCCTGGTTCGACAGGTCTCGGCCCAATCGCTGCCGGCCGATCCGCTTCGCGTCTTGCGCGGCCTCCGCCTCGCCTCCGAGCACGCCTTCGTCATCGAGAGCTGCACCTGGAGTGCTATGCGAACTGCCGCACCCGGGCTGCAGGACGTTAAGCCCGAGCGCATCCGGATGGAGCTCCTTCGCGCGCTCCAGGGCGCGGGGTGGATCCGGGCGGCGTTGGC
>JAAYAV010000148.1 GCA_012719195.1 Anaerolineae bacterium
GAGCCGGGCGTGGGCAAGACGGCCATCGTTGAGGGTCTGGCTCTGCGCATCACCAACGGCGATGTGCCCGAAGGCCTGAAGGACAAGCGTCTGGTGGCGCTCGACCTGGGTGCGCTCATTGCCGGCGCCAAGTACCGCGGCGAGTTCGAGGAGCGGCTCAAGGCAGTCCTCAAAGAGGTGACCGACGCCCGTGGCCAGATCATCTTGTTCATCGACGAGCTGCACACGGTCGTGGGGGCGGGAGCGGCCGAGGGCTCCATGGACGCCGGCAACATGCTCAAGCCGTTGCTGGCCCGTGGCGAGTTACACACGGTCGGCGCTACCACTCTGAACGAGTACCGGCAGTACATCGAGAAGGACGCGGCCCTGGAGCGACGCTTCCAGCCTGTGTATGTGGGAGAGCCGACGGTCGAGGACACCATCAGCATCCTGCGCGGGCTGAAGGAGCGCTACGAAGTGCACCATGGGGTGCGCATCAGCGACTCCGCCCTGGTGGCGGCGGCCATGCTGTCGCACCGCTACATCAGTGACCGGTTCCTGCCGGACAAGGCGATAGACCTGATGGACGAGGCGGGGGCGAGGCTCCGCATGGAGATAGACAGCCTGCCCGCCGAGCTCGATGAGATCCAGCGGCGCATCATGCAGCTGCAGATCGAGCAGCAGGCGCTCAACAAGGAAACGGATGCCGCCACCCAGGATCGACTGGCGCGGCTGGTGTCGGAGCTGAAGGAGCTGGAGACGGCACGAGACGAGCTTCAGGCGACCTGGCAGCGGGAGAAGGATGCCATCCAGGCTATCACCACCGTCAAGGACCGTATGGAGCAGGCCCGCGTCGATATAGAGCGGGCGGAGCGAGCGGGCGACCTGGAGTCGGCAGCCCGGCTGCGCTACGGGGAGCTGAACGAGCTGCAGCGTCAGTTGGTCCAGGATCAGGATCGCCTGGCGGAGATCCAGGAGGACGGAGGCCTACTGCGCGAAGAGGTGTCCGACGAGGACATCGCCGACATCGTCAGCGAGTGGACCGGCATACCGGTTTCGCGGCTGGTGGAAGGCGAGGTGCAGAAGCTGCTGCGGATGGAGTCCCGGCTGCAGGAACGCGTCATCGGTCAGGACCATGCCGTCCGTTCCGTGGCCAACGCGGTGCGCCGCTCCCGGGCAGGCCTGCAGGACCCGCAACGACCCATCGGCTCCTTCATCTTCCTGGGACCGACGGGCGTGGGGAAGACGGAACTGGCGCGCGCCCTGGCGGAGTTCCTCTTCGACGACGAGCAGGCGATGCGCCGTATAGACATGAGCGAGTACCAGGAGCGCCACACGGTGGCCCGCCTCATCGGCGCACCGCCTGGGTACGTTGGCTACGAGGAAGGCGGTCAGTTGACCGAGGCCGTGCGGCGGAGACCCTACTCGGTGGTGCTCTTCGACGAGATCGAGAAGGCTCACCCCGAGGTGTTCAACGTGTTGCTGCAGGTGCTTGATGATGGGCGCCTCACCGACGGCCACGGCCGCACGGTGGACTTCCGCAATACGGTGATCATCATGACCTCCAACATCGGCAGCCACTACATCCATGAGTTGGGCGGGCGCGATGACGAGGAGATGCGCCGCCGGGTGATGGAGGCTCTGAACACCCACTTCCGCCCCGAGTTCCTGAACCGGGTGGACGAGATCGTGATCTTCAACTCGCTGCAGCGAGAGCAACTGGTCGAGATCGTGCGGCTGCAGGTCAATCGGCTGCGCGGGATGCTGGCCGAACGGCATGTCACGCTGGACGTGACGCCGGCGGCACTGGAGTACCTGGCCGAAGCGGGTTACGACCCCGCCTACGGGGCCCGGCCGCTCAAGCGAGCTATACAGCGGGAGCTATCGGACAAGCTGGCGCTGCGGTTGCTGGAAGGAGACTTCCGCGACGGCGACGCCCTGCGGGCGGACGTCGGGCCTGATGGCCTGGTCTTCGCGCGCCTGGAGGAGCCCGTGGCCGCCGCGTAAGGCGGTGTGTCTGTGGTCCGGTGCCGATTGCGGCTCCGGACCACAGCCCAGTGTGGTATAATGGTTGACATAAGTCTAGAACAGGGTTGGTGCCTACTTTGGCAGATATGATGCGGTTCGACAAGTTTGCGGAGTCGGCCCAGGACGCGGCTATGCGCGCTCTGGAGATACTACAGCGGTTCGGGCACAGCCAGATGGACACGGAGCACGTGCTGCTGGCGTTGCTCGAGCAGCCGGAGGGGGTGGTGCCCGAGTTGCTGGGCGCGATGGAGGTTGACTCGGACTCCCTCAGGCAGCGGGTGGACGAGGCTCTGTCGGCGACCCCGTCCGCCGGGGTGCCCTACAGCCCTACCCCGGGCATGGCGCAGGTGTTCGTAACGCCGCGCCTGAAGGTGCTGATGGATAACGCTGCCGCTGAGGCGAAGCGGCTGGGTGCCGAGATGCTATCCGCCGAGCATCTCTTCCTGGCCATCTGTAGGGAGCGCAACAGTCCCGCCGCCAGGATCCTGGCCGACGGCGGTGTGACGGCGGCGGGGCTGGAGGCGGCGCTGGCCAGCCACGACCAGGGGGCGGAGCAGGGTCCGGAGCGCGATGACGCCCGCTTCCCGACCCTGAGCAAGTACGCTCGGGACCTGACGGCGCTGGCACGAGAGGGCAGCCTGGATCCAGTCATCGGACGCGAGGAAGAGGTGCTGCGTGTGATGCAGATCCTCTCCCGCCGGACGAAGAACAACCCCGTCCTCATCGGCGATGCCGGGGTGGGGAAGACGGCCATTGTCGAGGGCTTGGCTCAGCGTATCACGCGCGACGACGTGCCGGAGACGCTGGCGGGCAAGCGCGTGTTCTCTCTGGACATGGGTGCCATGATCGCGGGGACGCGCTTCCGCGGTGAGTTCGAGGAGCGCATGAAGACTACCCTCGAGGAGGTAGAGAAGGCGGAAGGGGAAGTCATCCTGTTCGTCGACGAACTGCACACCCTCGTGGGGGCGGGGGCGGCCGAGGGGGCGGTGGACGCGGGCAACATGCTGAAGCCGGCTCTGGCTCGAGGGGCGCTGCGCTGCATCGGCGCCACCACGCTCAATGAGTACCGCCAGTACATCGAGAAGGACGCCGCTCTGGAGCGCCGCTTCGCGCCGGTGTATGTGGACGAGCCGGGCGTCGAGGAGACCATCGAGATGCTAGAGGGCTTGCGCACCCGCTACGAGGAACACCACCACGTCCACTACACTGATGCCGCCCTGGAGGCGGCTGCCCGCCTGTCGCACCGCTACGTCCAGGGTCGGCGCCTGCCGGACAAGGCCATCGACCTGTTGGACGAGGCCGGCGCTCGGGTGCGCATCGCTATCTTCAGCATTCCTGAGGACCTCAAGTCGGTACGGCAGGAGCTCACGAGCCTGGCAGCCGATGAGGAGGAGGCCTGGGCAGCGCGGGACTATGAGCGTGCGGCCGAGTGCAAGTCGCGGCGGCTCAAGCAGCAGGCTGGCTTCGATGAGCAGTACTGCGCTTGGCTGAACGAGCAGGACTTGGACGAGGTGGTCACAGACGAGGACATCGCCGTCGTGGTGGCTAGCTGGACGGGCATCCCGGTGACGACGATGCTGCAGACGGAAGCCGAACGGCTGGTGAACATGGAGGAGCACCTCCATCGCCGGGTCATTGGGCAGGAGCAGGCGGTGGCCGCGGTGGCGGACGCCGTTCGGCGGGCCCGGTCCGGCCTGAAGGACCCGCGTCGCCCGGTCGGCTCTTTCATCTTCTTGGGCCCGTCGGGCGTGGGGAAGACGGAGCTGGCACGGGCGTTGGCGGAGTTCCTCTTCGACGACGAGGAGTCGCTCCTGCGGGTGGATATGAGCGAGTACCAGGAGCGGCACACGGTGGCGCGACTGGTGGGTGCTCCTCCCGGATACGTCGGCTACGACGAGGGAGGCCAACTGACGGAGGCCGTGCGTCGACGACCTTACCGGGTGGTGCTGTTCGACGAGATCGAGAAGGCGCATCCGGACGTCTGGAACGCCCTTCTGCAGATCCTTGACGACGGGCGCCTTACCGACGGTCACGGCCGCACGGTGGATTTCCGTAACACAGTGATCGTCATGACCTCGAACGTGGGCACGGAGTACGTGCAGAAGCGAGGCGGAGCGCTTGGGTTCCGCGTGCAGGCTGAGGAGGAGGCAACCGGAGGGACGCTCCCAAGAGGGCTCGACGACACTCTCAAGCGCACCTTCCGGCCCGAGTTCCTCAATCGGATAGATGAGATCATCGTCTTCCACAGCCTGACCGAGGGGCACGTTCGGCAGATCGTGGAGCTACAGATGCGCGACATCGTGGCTCGACTACAGGAGCAGGGGGTTCTTCTCACCCTGACCGAGGAGGCCAAGGACTGGCTGGCCCACGAGGGCTACGACCGGCAGTTCGGCGCCCGTCCCCTGAAGAGGACGCTTCAGCGCCTGGTGGAGAGCCCCCTGAGCCTCAAGCTGCTCAAGGGCGAGATCAGCCGGGGGATGACGGTGACGGTTGACGTGAAGGACGGTCAGCTCGAGTTCGTCGGCTCGGGAGCGGAAGCGAACCAGATGGCAGCCGCCACGGTCTAGGCCGGCGCGGGTAAGGAAACGGAGCGGGGGCGGTCAGTTGGCCGCCCCCGTTGAGTTCCGGCAGGAAGCGGCCGATCAGGGCCGCACGACCCGGTCGGCGTTCAGGAGTAGCTCGGCGAGCGAGTACATGTTGGAGACAGTGCCCACCCGCACTTGGTCCTTCAGCCCGTAGTAGTCCAGGCAGGTACCGCACAGCCAAACCTCAGTGCCGCCATCGGCCAGAGAGACTAGGTCGTCCCGCACCGGTGATTCCTCGGTGGCCAGGCGGACCCCGGCGTTCATGCAGATCAGGTGGTCCGGCCGGGGCTGGACCTCGGCGAGGCTGTGAAGGAAAGCGCGCATGAGCAGCGAGCCCAGTTCGGGTTCACCTTCCCCTATCCGGTCGGAAGCCAGGAGGATGACGATGGAGCCGCCAGTCTCGCGCGCAGATGGCTCGCGCGCCCTGGTCTCGAGCTGACCGGAGCCGGGGAACAGATCGATCTCGTGAAGGGCGCTCTCCCGCTGCCGCACTTCCGTCTGCCAGCCGGCGCTCTTCGCCATGCGGGTCACGTTGGCCACCGCAACTTCGTTGTCGACCAGGATCCGGCAGGGCTCATTCTCGGCCATGGCTCGTCGGGCCAGGACCACGGGCTGCGGACAGGCCAGCCCACGGGCATCTAGGGTCTGCATGGCGTCGACTCCTGTGCGCGCAATACGGATCTGATGATGCCATGGGTGGAGGGGAGGAGCCAGCTCCGGCAGGGCTGGCGCGGGTTTACGCTACCTTTACGGCACAATCACGCTCGGTTTACGGTTCGGCGCTGCGTTTCGGCAGTATCATGGTCGCGCGGTTCACCCTTCCACTCCTCGAGACGGAGAGCGGGGCGCTGTAGGCGAAGACAGCGCCCCGCTCTTCGCCGTGTTGGCGGTTCAC
>JAAYAV010000149.1 GCA_012719195.1 Anaerolineae bacterium
CGCACCATCGGTCCGGAGCAGGTGAGAGGGTGAGCACTGCTCGCACTGTCGCCAAGAATACCATGTCGCTCTTCCTGGCCGAGGTGATATCCAAGGCCGCCTCTATCGTCTACTTTGCTGTGCTCGCCCGCTACATCCAGGTAGAGGGCGTAGGGCAGGTCTCGGCCGGCCAAGCAGTGGTCTACTCCCTCATTGTCCTGGTCAGCTTTGGGATGGACCAGTTGCTGGTCCGCGAGATGTCGGCCGACAAGAGCCGGGTGCCGTCCTATGTGAGTACGGTGGTGCTGCTGCGGCTAGCCTTGGTGGTGGTGTTCACTGGGGCGCTGTTGTTCCTGGTCCACCGGCTTGGTTACACGCGCGAACTGGCCACCATCACCTACCTATATGCCGCCAACGCCGTGCTCCGGGTGTTCAGCGATATTGCGCTGGACGTGTTCCGCGCCCACGAGCAGATGGAGTACAACCTGGTGGTGCGCGTCACCAGGGACATCGCCAATGTCGTACTGAGTCTGGTCGCCATCTTGATGGGCGCTGGGATCGTGGTGATCGTAGCTGTCTCGGTGGCAGCATCGGTGCTGGAGCTAGTGGTCGCCTGGGCTCTCCTGCGGCGACGGTATGGCTTGCCGCGGCTGCAGTGGCGGCCAGAGCTAAGCAGACGTTTGATGGTGGCCGCGCTGCCGTTTCTCCTTGTTACTGGCATCTACCCGGCGGTGCAGCAGCAACTCAACACCATCGTCCTCTCGGCCACAGCCAACTCCACCGACTTGGGGCGGTTCGCTGCCGCCAACACCATCGTCGGGCTGCTGCTGCTGGTCCCGTCGATGTTCATGCAGGCGATGTACCCGGTCTTCGCCCGGTTCTCCGCCCAGGTTTCCACTGCGCCCGAAGAGCGTCTCCGCCTGGCCTACCGCAAGTCCTTCGGCTATCTCTTCCTGTTTGGTGTGGTGGTCTCGGTGGGCACGTACATGACGGCCGACCGGATAATCCCCATGGTGCTGGGAGATAGCTTCGCCAAAGCGGCGCCGGCCATGCACATCCTGGCTTGGATACCGATGGTGTCATACGTGGGTTACTGCAACGGCAGTTTCCTCACGGCGGTGGGGAAGGAGAGGCTGTTCATGGTAACCGAGGGAGGGTTCGCAGTCATCTACGGCCTCCTGGCTCTGACTTTGACCCCTCGCTACGGGTATCTGGGCGCATCCTGGGCCATGTTGGGTCCGACCATCGTTGGTTTCGGGTTCTACACCGTGTGGTGTCACCGCCTGCTTGGCCTGGCCCTCCCTTGGCGCATGGCGGCAGCGTCGCTGGTGTCCGTGGCGGCAATGGCCCTGGTGGTGCGGTGGGCGTTGGCCAGCGGTGTGCACGTTCTCGCGGTGGCGATCTTGATCGCGCCCCCGGCCTATGGCCTCGGTCTCTTCGTTCTCCGGGGCATCACCGGCGAGGACGTAGCACTGTTGAGACATGCCCTGAAGTTGGCGTAGGAGCAGACCATGATGGACGCCGCCAATCGCGAGTGGCCTCTGGTCGCTCTTGTCACCCTCAACTGGAACGGTAAGGACCACACCATCGAGTGTGTCGAGTCCCTCTCTCGCCTTACCTATCCCAACTACCGGGTCCTCATCGTCGACAACGGCTCCACCGACGGATCGGTCGCGGCCTTCCATGCGCAACTGCCCGAAGCTCTGGTGATCGAGAACGGGCGCAATCTGGGCTACTCACAGGGGTTCAATGCGGGGCTGCAGGCGGCCTATGATCTCGGTGCCGAGTACGTGCTGATTCTGAACAACGATACGATCGTCGATCGCGGGGTTCTGGAGGCCCTGGTGGGTACCGCCGAGAGGGACGAGAAGATCGGCTTTGTTTCCGGCAAGGTCTACTACTACGACCGACCCAACGTCATTCAGACGGCAGGGAGGGAGCCCCACCCGCTCTACCTCGTGCACGGACTGGTGGGCGAGGGGGAGGAGGACCGCGGCCAGTACGACGAAGAGAAGGACTACGATTACCTGGACGACATCTTCCTGCTGGTCAGCCGGACGGCGTACGAGGCCACCGGTGGTTACGATCCTCTGTTCTTCCTGTACTACGAGGAGACGGATTGGTGCTATCGCGCGCGGCAGGCCGGCTTCCGGCTGGTCTACACACCTGAGGCTCGCGTGTGGCACAAGCACGGCAAGAGCACCGGCGGAGACCGCAGCCCCACCTTCGTCTACTACACCACGCGCAACCAGATCCTGTTCATGCGCCGCTGTGCTCCCTCCCCTCTGTTCCGGCGCTACCTGGCGCATGTCCTGGCTTCCAGCCCGCGCACGGCCGGCCGCTACCTGAGGCACAGGCGCTTTCGGCTCCTGCAAGCGTACCTGCGCGGCCTCGGTGCTGGGCTGGCCTGGCTGGCGCGAGGGTCGAAGCCGGCAGCTCCGCTGGTAACGCCGAACTGAAGGCAGTGGGGGTAACTATGGCCGATACGTACCAGGTTTGCAGTCGCTGCATATTGCCGTCGTCCTTTCCCGGGATATCGTTTGATGACGAGGGCGTCTGCTCCGAGTGCCACCGGCATGATGAGCGCTGGCGTACGTTCGATGCTGGGCAGGCCGAGCGGTCGGCGCTGCTCGAACGCCTCTGTGACGATGCCAGGGCCCGGGGAAAGGAGTTCGATGCTCTAGTGCCCCTGTCGGGCGGCAAGGATAGCCTCTACGTTCTGTACCAAGCCACTAGACACCTGGGCCTTCGCTGTCTGGCCTTCACACTGGATAACGGCTTCCTCTCGGATGCGGCGAAGGCCAACATCAGGAGTGCCTGCAGCCGTCTGGGCGTGGAGCACGTCTACTACAACATGGACCCCCAGCTGATGTCCCAGCTCTTCGCTCTCTTCATGAGGAAGACGGGGGACTTCTGCGGCGTGTGCATGCGGGCCATCGGCATGGCTACGGAGCGCGTGGCCGACATGTACGACGTGCCCCTGATACTTCAGGGCAGTTCGTCGCGCACGGAGCTGGTCCTGTCCCGGGAGATGTTCGAGCCCGGGCCGATTCCGTACATCCGTAACGTGCTTGCCGGCGAGGAGATAGGCCCGGAGGCACGGAGACTCCTCTATAACGTGAGTATGCGCCGCCGGCTGGGTTATCGGGTCTTCCGCGCCGAGAGGGGCACTCGGTTGCGCTTCTACGGTGGGCTGAAGCTACCCGACTACATGGACTGGGATTACGACACTATCTACCGCGTGCTGCGCGAGGAGTTGGGCTGGCAGGCTCCGCAGGGCAAGGCCGAACACTACGACTGCCAGATCCATGCGGTCACGAACTACATGCACAACAGACGCTTCCCCGGGCTGGAGATCCGCCGCCTCACCCTGGCTCGCCTGGCCATGGTAGGCCAGATTAGCCGCGAGGAGGCCTTGGCGCAGTTGCAGGAGCCGGAGGAAACGTGTCCGGAGGAGGAGATGGCGCTGCTCCTTGACCGGCTGAACATGCCCCGTGAGGAGTTCGACAGGTGCGTAGACCTGGGCCCCCGGCACCTCCTCTATCAGCCGAAGCCGGCCTCCAGGCTGCAGCGCGTGGTGAAACGAGTCCTGGGTTGACCCGGCAGGCATCCCCCAAGCCCCGCCTTCTTATCATCGGCGGTACCAATCTCCTGCAGAGGGGCAACCATCGCATTCACCATCTTGTGGCCCACTTGCGCCGCTGGGGCTACGCCCTGGACTTGGTCGGCCACGTTAACTACCGGGAGGTGCGCACGCAGCCCGCGAGTGAGCCAGTCCGTGGGCCGAGAGCGGGGGCGGCCGGACCCATGCTCAGCGTTGAGGCGCAAGGCGACGACCGGCTGTTGGTGGTGCGTAAGCCCCCGGCTGTGGCCGGCCGCCTGGCGCAAGACCTGCTGTCCTACGCGCTCCTGCGGAGACGGCTTTCCCGCTACCCCGTGTGTGTCTACGGCCACCCCGGGAATTCGGTCCTGGCCTACCTTCTTCAGCGCGCGGCGGTGGCCCTAAGGGTTGTCTACGACGACTGGGACTACTTCCCCGTCCACTCCACCACGGTGCGCGGGAGGATGGACGCCAGAGAGTTGGCCTGGCGCGAGAGGCTCTCGGTCCGGCAGGCGGATGCAGTGGTGAGTGTGAGCTCGGTCCTGGCTCGGCTGCGCGAGAGCCAGGGCGCTAAGCGGGTCCTGGTGGCCGCCAACGGCGTCGATGGTGAGTTCTTCGGCCGGGCAGAGAGCGGTCGGACGGCCTCGCACCCTCCGACACTCATCTTCGTGGGCAGCCTGTTCCGTGCTTGGGGCGTAGACCTGGCCATCGAGTCGCTTCCCCTCATCCACCGGAGCCTGCCGACCGTCCGTTTTCTCGTCGTGGGCTCCGGGCCGGAGGAAGCGGCCCTGAGAGCCCTGGCTCGGCGCAGTCCTAGCTTGGGAGAGGCGGTGGAGTTCCAGGGCCGGCAAGACTACATCCGACTGCCCGATCACCTGGCCCGCGCCGATGTGGGCGTGGTGACCTACCGCGATGAGGAGTTCGTGCGCTACTCGTCGTCTCTCAAGGCCCTGGAGTACATGGCCGCCGGCTTGCCGGTGCTAGGCACCCGGGTGGGCGAGACGGCCCGGCTGGTGGAGGAGAGCGGCGCGGGCCTGCTGGTGGACTTCTCGCCGGAGGCGTTCGCGGCCGCGGCTCTGCGCCTGTTCCAGGACCGCCGTATCTACGATGGTTGCCGCAAGAGTGCCCGCCAGTGCGCGGCGGAGCACTCCTGGGAGCGCACCCTAGAACCCGTGCGGGAGTTGGTGGGCCGGTTCGCGGCGGAGACGAGCTGATGCGGGTGCTCTACTACGCCGTGCCCTGGTTCCTTGATGTGGAGGCCCCCTTCATTGCCGCCATGAGTAGGCTGGTCGACCTGCATGTACTACTGGAGATCAACCCGATGGCATGGCGCACTAGCATGTTCGACGTGTCCTCCATCCCCGTAGCATCGGGCGTCTCGCAGGCCGAGGCAGTTCTCCAGGCCCTTCCAGGCCGGCTGACGGAGTCCTGGGGCCAGGTGCAGGACTTCCGGCTGGCGGTATATCCGGGGAAGCGTGCCTATGATCCTAGGAACCTCCAGACGGGCCGCGCCGTCCTGGGCCATGTTCGGGCTGTCGCTCCGGACGTGGTGCACCTGGAAGGGTACTCGGGGCGGCTCACATGGGTGTTGCCGGCGCTGGCGCGCAGGCCCCTGGTAGTCTCAGTCCACGATCCTAGGCCGCACTTGGGCGAGAGTCACTGGCGAAAGACCATAGTGCGGCGCCTAAGCTTCGCGGCGGCCGACCGTCTTGTGCTGCACAACCGCGCTCAAGTCGCCGACTTCCGCGACGAGTACCGCGTTCCAGAGTCGAAGGTGGAGGTTATTCCCCTGGGGGTTTGTGATGCGTTTGCATCCTGGGGCGTAGGTAACGCCGGTGACGGATCCGGCGAGGAAGAGGGCACGGTGCTCTTCTACGGACGCCTGTCGCCATACAAGGGCCTCGAGGACCTGTATCGCGCCGCCGAACTGGTGTGCCGGCAGATGCCCACGGCTCGCTTCATCGTGGCGGGGCAACCGGTTCCGGGCTACGACCTGCCGCCGGCGCCGGACCTGCCCGGCAACGCTCTCGAGCTCCACCTCGGCTACGTCCCCAACGATGAGCTGATCGCGCTCATGCGTCGGAGTTGCCTGGTGGTCTGCCCCTACACGGAGGCCACCCAGAGCGCCGTTGTGCTGACGGCCTACGCATTCAACAAGCCCGTAGTGGCTACCGAGGTCGGGGGCCTGCCGGAATATGTCCGGCATGGCGAGACCGGCCTCCTAGTCCCGCCTCGAGACCCAGAGGCCCTGGCGGCAGCGATCATTCGCGTACTGGCCGGGGCCGAACGGCACAAGTTCCGCCTCGGGATCCGCGCGCTGGCCGAGGGAGAGTTGTCCTGGACCGGTATCGCCGAGAGAACCGCTGAAGCCTACTGCCGGATGCTAGGAGGGATCCAGTGAGCCGATCGTCGCGGCCGGTCCTGA
This sequence comes from Anaerolineae bacterium, assembly GCA_012719195.1. Lineage (GTDB taxonomy): Bacteria > Chloroflexota > Anaerolineae > DRVO01 > DRVO01 > Ch71. The sequence continues at coordinate 6,006 of JAAYAV010000149.1, forward strand.
CGGTCTTTTTCGACGGTCTCAAGCCGGAGGGCCTAACGAGCATGCCCTTCCTGAGCTCTATGCCCTACCGGGCACCCCTGCGGACTCTGCTCGGCTACTCCATCGCGTGCCACGCCTCCATGTACACCGGTGTGTACCCGGACCGTCATGGCCTCTGGTTCCTGTGGCAGCGGTCTCCGGAGACGTCACCCTTCGCCTGGCTGCGCAAGGTGCCTTTGCTGAGCCTAGTCGACAGCCTGCCGGCACGCCTGGGAGTACATAAGCTGACCGCCAGCCGGTGCCCCTACACCTCCTATTGGGGACTGCCGCGGATCGTCAACCTCCCGTTGCGCTACTGGCCCGAGGTGGACGTGAGCGAGACTCGCTATTGGGATGAGGACGGCTACGTGCCGGGCTACCCTACGGTTTTCGAGCGCTTGCGAGCTGCTCAGGTCCCCTACGATACGCTTGGCCTGCATAGGGGCGGGTCCGGCCCGCACGGCATCGAAGCCGTGGAGCACAAGCCGCTGCCCACGATTAAGCCCTGGACGTACCTCTTCGTCGGTGAGCCTGATGGGCTCTCGCACCGCTATACCCAGGAGGGCCCCCAGACCAAAGCCATGCTGAGGCGGCTGGACCAGATCGTGGAAGCCCGCTACCGGGAGTTCGAGTCGCGCGTCGGTGAGTTCGACTTCATCGCCTACTCGGATCACGGCCACATTGCCATTGAGGACCGGATCAACCCTTACGAGCTGTTTGAGCAGTCGGCGGACGACCTGAACCGGTACATGCATCTCATCGACGCCGGCTACCTGAGGTTGTGGTTTCGCACGCCTGAGGAGCGTAGCCAGGCGGAGCGGGTCCTCGCGAATGTCCCGCAGGGGTACATCCTCGACGAAGAGACGATGGCGCGCGAGCACGTGGACCCCGGCGAGGGCCGCTATGGTGAACTGATCTTCTACCTGAATGCCGGCACGATCTTCTCCTGGACTACCTTCGGCTACGGACGCAAGCAGCGTTCAATGCACGGCTATCTTCCGTCACACCCAGAGTCCGACGGGGTGTTCATAACCAACTGCTCCCGGCCCACTGAGAAGGTGGTGCAGTTGGTCGACATCCTGCCTACGCTCTTGGACCGGCTCGGGCTGCCGGTGCCGGCCGGCCTGGACGGGCAGCCGGTGCTGGCTTAGGCCATGGCGCATTACACCCTGGACCACAACCACGAGATCGACTCCACCATAGAGCGGCACCTGATCGAGATCCGCGACGTGCTGCTGGCGGAGTTGAGCGCGCAGGGCTGCCGCCCACAGGCCATTCTCCTCTCGGGCAGCTTTGGTCGGGGTGAGGGCAGCGCCTGGTACCAAGAAGGCGCGGTCCACATCGCCAGCGACTATGAGATCAACGTGGTCTGCGACTCATGGCGGGCCAGAAAGGCACTCGAGCGGGCACGCCGACGCTTTGCCGATTCGACCCCGGTGCCGGTTTCGCTCTCTCAGATCACGAGCAGGAGGCTGCGCCAGGGCCGGACACGTAACCTGTCTTTCGGGCCTCCTCGGCACAGCATATACATGTACGAGGTCAAGGCGGCGTCGCAAGTCCTCCACGGTTCCCTTGACGGCCTCCTCGGCGCGGTAGACCCGACCATCATCCCGCCGGAGGAAGGCGTCCTCCTGGTCAGCAACCGTATGCTGGAGGTCCTTGAGTCCTGGCTTCGGCCACAGCAGGATGGACTGGAGCATGCCCTCGCCAAGCTGGTTCTCGCCTGTGGAGACGCCGTCCTGCTGTCTCGCGGCCTCTACCACTACTCCTATGTGGAGAGGGCACAGCGGCTGGCGGAACTGCCCTCAGAGGTGGTCAGGGCCTATCTGGGCGACCGGTTCCACTCGGTCTACTCCGAAGCCGTCTCTCGCAAGCTGTGGCCATCGACAGCGGCAGCGGGCGGCGCGGGTCTTCGTTACCAACTCCCTGCCGTGGCGGGATTCGCTCGAGAGGGATTGCGCTGGCTCGGCTGTCGTACCGCGCCGAGCGGTGAGCCCGAGGTGCTGCTGCCCGTATCCTACACTCCCGGGCGCCTACCGGTGCCGCCGGTCCTGTTTGAGGACGCGGTCAGTTGGGTGCGGGCCAAGCGCGCGCGCCGCCCCGTCGGCTGGCGCCGCCTGCCGGTGGAGGCTCGCCTGCTGTCGCTGCGCCAGCTTCTCTACCGCGCCATCCCGGCGCTGTTCCTCTCTCTTCCACAGAATGGCAGCGACGACGGCGACATGCTTGCCCAGGCCTGGTACTGGGCCGGATGGACGGTGGGCGACCGGGGCGCCGGCACGGATGTCTTGTCGGGTCGTTCCTGGGAGACTCTAGCGGGCTCTGTTCTGAGCACTTGGCATGCCATCGCTTGACCAACAAAGAGGCAAGACCAATGAGTCGGTACACGACAGCTGCGAAGCATTCGGACGCCAGGAGGCCAGGCGTACTGGTGGTTGGCCCTGTGTTTCCCAAGGGCGGAGGCGTCGGGATGGCCAATCACACCATCCTGTCCTCCGACCTTAGGCTGCGGTACGAGCTCGCTCACCTAGACACCGGCCGCGGGAAGCTCGGAGCCGGCAAGGACTCACGTATGGCTCTGATCAACATCGGCTACTATCTCCGGCAATTGGTGACGCTCTGCTACCTACTGGTAGCGAAGCGACCGCGGATCGTGCACCAGTCGGTGACCTGTGGGATGGCCCTCTTTAAGGAAGGCAGTTTCATGTGGCTGTCGCGACTGAGCGGAGCGCGCGTCGTAGCACACATCCACGGCAGCACCCTCGACCGGCAGCTGCAGGGAGCCGCCGGCCGGCGGAGGCGGCTCATCCATTGGATCCTCCGGATGCCGGACGCGCTGCTGGTGTTGAGCACCTACTGGCACGATCTCCTGGTGGCGGAGATCCCGTCTCTTTCGGGGCGTGTGGTAGTGCTTCCCAACAGCGTGGCTCCCGAAGTGGCGGCTGCCATGCCTGCGGAGGTATTGCGGGCTCCAGGAGAGGGGGACGACGGCTTGATGGTGCTCTTTCTGGGCAGCCTCGGTCAGCGCAAGGGGCTGAACACGGCCATAGAGGCCGCGGCGCTCGTCCGCCAGGAGGTACCCGGAGTGAGATTCGTGTTCGCCGGTGACCTGGACCTGGAGCGTGATAGAGCACTGGTTAGCGATCTGCGGGAGCGGGCCGTTCGCATCGGGGCCATCCAGTTCCCCGGACTGGTCACCGGGCCCAAGAAGCTGGAACTCCTGCGAGGAGCGGCCATGCTCATACTCCCTTCGCGGAACGAGAACCAGCCCATCGCCATACTCGAGGGAATGGCCATGGGCCTTCCCATCGTGGCGACCGCTGTCGGCGGCATACCCGAGACAGTGGAAGACTCCCGGCAGGGATTCCTGATTGCCCCGGGAGATGCCATCCACTTGGCCGTCGCGATCATGCGCCTGGCGCGCGACCCGGAGCTGAGGCTCGAGATGGGCCGGGCCAGTCTGGAGCGCTTCCGCCGTGAGTATCATCCTGACGTGTTCGCACGGAGGGTGGGCGCCGTCTACGAGCAACTGCTGAACGGAAGCGCCCGCCTCGAGGGCGTCGGCGCCGGCAGGGCAGCCTGATATGGACGGACGCAGGAGCGGTCGCGTTCTGATGCTGCTGGAGAACTGCCCCTACTCCGTTGATGGACGGGTGAAGCGAGAGGCCCGCACCTTGACGGGCGCGGGCTACCGCGTGCGCGTGATCTGTCCCAGGCCGGAGGGGGGGCGCTTCCGTGAGGAGTACGACGGGGTGATCGCCTACCAGTACCCGCCTTCGCCGAGCGTCTCCGGCGCGCTGGGTTACGTGGTGGAATGGGGCTATGCGCTGCTGGTCGCCGGGCTCATCTCCCTCTATGTCTGGGCTCGACATGGGATCGATGTCGTCCACGCCCATAACCCACCCGACCTCTTCTTCCTTCTAGGCGGCTTCTACCGGCTGTTCGGCAAGCGGTTCGTCTTCGATCACCACGACCTCGTCCCCGAGTTGTACCGGGCACGGTCCGGCGCCGGGACGAGCGCTCTGGTGGTCCGGGCGCTGACGCTTTTCGAGCGTTGGTCGTGCCGGACTGCTGACCACGTCGTTGCCACCAACCTTTCCTATGCGGGCTTGGAGCAGCAGCGCTGTGGTGTGCCGGAAGAGCGCATCACGGTCGTGCGCAACGGCCCCGATGCCTCCAAGTTCAAGCCCGACCCCGGCAGGCGGCCCGCGGCCAACGACGAGGAACTCGTCATCGTCTATGTGGGGGTGGTGAACCTTCAGGACGGTGTTGACCACTTGGTGGGCGCCCTGAAGCACCTGGCGGAAGGGTCGGACGTTCCCCCGTGGCGCTGCGTGATTGTGGGCAGCGGCGACGCACTGGACGGCGTGAGGCGACTGGCCGAAGAGGCCGGGCTCTCCCAGCGCATCTCGTTCACCGGATGGGTGGGGCAGAGCGAGGTCATGGACCATCTGAACCGGGCGGATGTGTGTGTGGCGCCTGAGCCCTCCAACGGGCTTAACGATCATTCGACCATCATCAAGATCATGGAGTACATGGCTATGGCCAGGCCGGTTGTGGCCTTCGACCTTCGCGAGCACCGCCGTTCGGCCGGAGAGGCGGCGCTGTACGCGCGCCCCAATGACGAGGCCGACTTCGCCCGGCAGGTGTTGACGCTGCTCCGAGACCCGCCCCTCCGGGAAAGGCTGGGGCGGATCGGTCGTGAGAGGATCGAGACCCAGTTGTCGTGGCAGCACCAGGCACCCCACCTTCTGAAGGCCTACCAGTCTCTCGACGAAGAGGGGCGGCTGTGAGGAAGGCTCGTGCCCGATCGGCGCCGGTGGGGCTGCCTAACCGCGACACAGAGGAGTTCACCTGCCGCCTGTACGAGGGAGTGGAGTACACGGCGTACTGGGACGAAGAGGCGCGTCGGCGCACGGACGCGCTGGAGCGCGCCATCGTGGGCGGGCTGCTGCCGTCCGGCGGGCAGCGCTTGCTGGACGTAGGCTGCGGCTTTGGGCGTCTGTCCCAGGCCTATGCCGACCGTTTCCGGCAGACGGTAATGCTGGATGGGTCGATGTCCATGCTACGGCAGGCGCGGGACAACACCTCCGGACGCCACATCTACATCGCCGCGGACGTCATGAGGATGCCGCTGCGCGCCGGTGTGGCGGACGCCGCGCTCTTCGTGCGCGTCTTCCATCATCTGGAAGATAGCGGCGGGTGTCTGGTGGAGCTGCGCCGAGTGCTGTCTGAGGGAGGGAGGCTGGTGTTGAGCTACGCCAACAAGCGCTCGGCCGTTCGCCTGGCGAAGTGGGCGGCTAGAAGTGCTTCCCACCCCTACCACCCGCGCCACCCCCAACCCATGCCGGTGGGCCACGGCTCGACCTTCTACTACCATCATCCATCGTTCGTAGCCTCAGCCCTGGAGGGGGCACGCTTCCGGCCGCTGCCCGGCAACGATGCCGGTCTCCCCGATGCTGTCCCAGGTTTCCTTGGTCCCCTCGGGCGGCCCACCGGTGCCGGGCTGGCTTTGGCGGGTATCCTGGGCCGAGCGCACGCTTCGTTCTGGGTCTACACCGGCGCCGATGCTCGCGGCGGTACCCCGATGCCCCGCTGTGAGTCGACCACCGACCTACTGCAGTGCCCGAGCTGTGGCCACGAGGTGGTCGCGGAGACCGATGGATATGCTTGCCGGCCGTGCGGTCGCTTCTACCCGATCGTGGACGGCATTGCTGACTTCCGGCTGCCCGAGGGGCCGGCCGGTGATGGTGGAGCGGAGCCGTCGTGACAGAACTTACCGGTACCAGCGCCCCAGCACCCGCGGTGGTCACCCCGCTCGATGAGCATATGGGTCTGGATATCGCCCGCTCCCTGGCTCGCAAGGGAGTGACGGTCTATGGTATCGACGCCGACCGTCGAGCGCCCGGGCGTCACTCCAACGCCTGTCGGTTCGTGCTGGGGCCGAGCCCGGAGCATGGCCGCGAATTGGAGTATGTGGAGTTCCTGGAGCGGTTCGCGCAGGATCTGAAAGTGCGGCCAGTGCTGTACCCCCTGAGCGATCTGCACGTCCGGGTGGTGTCGCAGTACCGGGAGCGCCTGTTGCCTCTCTACCGCTTCGTCATGCCGTCGGCGGCCACCGTCGACAGCCTGCTTACCAAAGATGGCCTGGCACAAGCCGCGGCCTCGGCAGGCATCCCCGCCCCGCGTACTCTGCCTGCGGCCACCCCGGCTGAGCTTGAGGTAGCGGCTGAGACTCTCCAGTACCCGGTCATTCTGAAGCCGGTGGACAGCACCTACTGGCATTCGGAGGCCATCACTAAGCTTCTGCGGCATGGGCTTCTGGCGGCACGGGCCAAGGTGGTCCTATGCCGCGATAGGGCGGCACTCGTCCACGCGCATGACCTCATCGCGCCGGCGGATAATCGCCTGGTGGTGCAGGAGGTTATCCCGGGGGAAGACAGCCGCCTAGCCTACATGGCCGCTTATCTCGGCCGAGACTCTCAGCCGCTGGCGGTCTTCGCCGGGCGAAAACTGCGCGTCATTCCCCCCGGGTTCGGCTCCGCCTCATTCGTGCGCACCTTCCACGACCCGGAGTTGGAGCGACTGGGTCTGGCGCTCCTGCAGTCCATGGGCTGGCAGGGACTGGTCGGGGTGGAGTTCAAGAAGGACTCACGCGACGAGCAGTACAAGCTGATTGAGGTGAACGCTCGCTTCGGCATGTGGGATGGCCTGAGCACCGTCTGCGGAGTGGACCTGCCGTACATCGCCTATCGCGATGCCCTCGAGCTGCCCGTGGAGCGTTTACCGTCCTACCGTGACAACGTGATCTGGCTCGACTGGCAGCGGGACGTGCGAGCGGCTCTGGCCTACCGCTCCCGGGGTGAGCTGTCAATGGGCGCGTGGATTCGATCGCTGAGGGGTGACAAGATGGTGGCCATCTACTCCCGCGAGGACTGGCGCCCCGGCGCCGCTTTCACCTGGGCACTGGTGCGGCGGGGCTGGGAGCGGCTGTGGGGCGGCGCCTCCGACCACCGGGGAGGAAGCTAATGCGGCAGCGGCCGGAAACGGCAGGAGGACGAAGCGACGGCCCGGGCGTGGATATCCTTCGTTCCCTGCCTCAGGACGACTGGCGCCGGTTCGTCGAGAACCACCCGCTGGGCAACGTGTTCCACACGCCGGAGATGCACAGTGCGTTCGGCCGGGCCGCCAAACACCGCGCCGATCTCTGGGCAGCCGCTGATGGCAGCCGCGTCCTCGCCCTGCTGCTACCGGTCCAGGTCAGCGTTCTGGGCGGGCCGGCACGATCGCTGGCGACGCGCGCGGTGGTCTACGGAGGGCTGCTTCACGCGACGGGCGCGGAAGGCGTGAGCGCCGCTGAGCAGCTGATGTCGGCCTACAATGGTGGTGTAGACCGATCGGTGCTCTACACGGAGGTACGCAACATCCACGATGCCTCCGCCTCCCAGGCGGTCTTGCGTCGGCACGGTTTCGCTTTCGAGCCTCACCTGAATTACCTGGTGCACCTGGAGGAGGGGCCCGCGGCCGTGTTCTCCCGGATCGGCAAGCGCACCCGCAAGCATATCCGGCATGCCCAGAACCAGGGACGGGTGACCGTAGAGCAGACGGTGACGCCGGAAGGATTGGCCGAATGCTACTCGCTCCTCTGTGACACCTATCGGCGAGCACGCGTACCGCTCGCGGACCTCTCCCTGTTCGAGGCCGCACTGGAGGTGCTGGGGGCTCGGGGGATGGTTCGCTTCACTCGCGCCGTGGTGGGATCGACCACCGCCGCGGTATCGGTGGACCTGGTGTACAAGGACGTAGTCTATGGCTGGTACGGGGGTACCGATCGCCGGCTCGCCAACGAGTCTCCCAACGAGATGCTCACTTGGCACCTGCTGGAATGGGCTTCGCGGGAGGGCTACCGCATCTATGACTTCGGTGGTGCCGGGCGGCCGGATGTCCCCTACCCGGTGCGCGACTTCAAGGCGAAGTTCGGTGGCGAGCTGGTGAACTACGGGCGGAACGCGTGCGTCCATTCTCGCCTGCGCCTGCAGGCGGCGGAGCTGGGCTACCGCGCCTACCAACGGATCATCTTCGGTGGCGGGCGCCCCAGCAGGTCGTCCGGCAGCACGGGTGAAGCGGCAGAGTCGCGGTCAGGCGGTCAGGGCCGCGTCGAGAGCCGCTCTTTGTGAGGAAGGCTCCCGCGCCCGAACCGGTCGACGTTGGCCTTTACGCCGCCAACACTCCGGCGGCGTTCTGGAGGCTGGCCGCTGACGTTCCGGATTGGGTCTGGGCCCAGGAAGCCGGGCGCTTGCTGGGCGACATCCCGGGCGCGGCTCAGGTCCTGGACGGTGGTGGATGGCCGGCGCTGATGGCCTACGTCCTCGGCGAGGGTCAGTTCGGCCCTTCTCACTGGCGCCTGAGTGGTACGAGGCAGTTCTACTACCGGCGGGTGCGGAGGTGGCTGCCGCCGTGGGCGAAGCCGCTGGCCCGGCAGTTGCTGGGCCGGCGTGGGCATCAGCAGGGTCCGCTTGGCTGGCCGGTTGAGCCGCGCTTCGCCGACTTCCTGTTCGGCCTGCTGGGCGCCACGATGCGGCTCCTTGGCCTTGAGTCGGCCCCGTATCTGCACTTCTGGCCCCATGGAAAGCGCCTGGCAGTGGTGCTGACGCACGACGTGGAGGGCACTGACGGGCAAGCATTCGTTCCGGCGGTGGCAGCTCTGGAGGAGTCCCTCGGGTTCCGCTCCAGCTTCAACTTCGTGCCCGAGGGGTATGCTGTGGACGCCGGTTTGCGCGCGGAGTTGGGGGCGCGCGGTTTTGAGGTGGGCGTCCACGGGTTGCGGCACGACGGAGGCCTGTTCGCCAACCGAGAGGCTTTCCACGAGCGCTCGGCCCGGATCAACCGCTACCTGCGCGAGTGGGGCTGTCGCGGTTTTCGAGCTCCGCTCATGCACCGGCAGCCGGAATGGCTGCAGGAATTGGAACTCGACTACGACTCCTCTTTCTTCGACTCCGACCCTTTTGAGCCGATCGCCGGCGGTACCATGAGCCTCTGGCCGTTCTTTGTCGGGCGGTTCGTGGAACTGCCCTACACGCTGGTGCAGGACCACACTCTGACCCAGACTCTCGGAGAGAGGACACCGCGACTGTGGCTGGAGAAGATGGAGTACACCAGTAGGCGCTGCGGCATGGCGCTGCTCAACAGCCACCCCGACTACCTGCGGCACGGAGAGGGCCTGGCCGTCTACCGAGCCTTTCTGGAGGCGATTGTCGATCGCGATGATGCCTGGACGGCTCTGCCGCACGAAGTGGCGCGCTGGTGGCGTTCGCGCCGCGACTCGCCCGTGCGCCAATCCCCGACAGGTGGGTACGAGACCGATCTGGAGGGAGGCGTTCTGGCTGAGGCCGTGGTCGTAGACGGGGGGGTGGAACTGGTCAGGCAACATCCAGGGAGAGAGGGGGGCGGTAGGTGTTCGACGCGGTGATCATCGGAGTAGCAGGTGGCAGCGGATCGGGCAAGACGACAGTGGTGCAGGAGCTAGTACGGCGTCTGAGTGCCTATCCGGTAACGGTGATCCAGCACGACTGGTACTACCGAGACTGGAGCCACCTGCCGCCGCAAGAGCGTGCGGCCATCAACTTCGACCACCCGGACGCAATTCAGACAGAGATGCTGGTGGAGCACCTCAAGCAGCTTCGGTCGGGTCTGCCGGTGGAGGCGCCGGTCTATGACTTCGTCCGCCACGAGCGCCGGAGCGAGACTCTCCCGGTGCCCCCGGGTAAGGCGATCATCGTGGAAGGAATACTGGTGTTGGCCGAACCCGCTCTGCGAGAGTTGATGGACCTGAAGCTCTTCGTCGATACCGACGCGGATATCCGTTTCATCCGCCGGTTGCAGCGCGACATGACCGAGCGAGGGCGCACAATGGAGTCCGTGATCCGCCAGTACCTTCAGACGGTTCAGCCGATGCACTCGCAGTTTGTTGAGCCGAGCAAGCGCCAGGCCGACGTCATCATCCCCGAAGGGGGACAGAACCTTGTGGCTGTGGACCTCATCGCGGCGCGGGTGAGCGAGATCATCAGGAGCTCGGAGTAGCCTCGCCTCGCGCAGGCCCACGGCCGGCTATGACCTACTGGGCGAGCAGGACGTCCTCAAGGGCAGTGGAGCCGCCGTCTAGGTTGGTAACCGCCACGGTGTGGCTGCCGGGGGCGATCGACGGCAGGGTGCAGACCACTTGGTTGGGGGAGCGCCGTTCCAGCCCCTGGCACGCTTGGCCGCCGACGCTCGCCTGCACCCCTTTCTGGAAGCCGAACCCCACCAGCACCACGACCACCCCTCCCGTGGCCGGAGCTTCGGCCGGGTAGCAGCCGATTAGCTCAGGCGTTTGGCCGTGTGCCCAGGCGCCTAGGTCGACGGGAGCCCCATCGGTGGCCAGTCCGGCTCCGACGGCCGGGCTATCGGACTGGAGGTGGAGTTCAGGCGCTTCGGCGTCGAAGAGCTGAGAGCGAGTCAGAGTCTCAGACTCGGCCAGGGTGAAGCCCATTTCGGTGCGCGCCTCGGAAAGGGAATACAGGTTGTACTCGTGGGCGAACGAGGGGGAGCTGGATACCTGCGTGAAGTCACCCAGCTGGAAGATGTTGTTGCGCACCGTGAGTGCCGTTGCTGGTGGCAACCCGTCCATGAAGTAGTTGAGCCAGTGCACGCCGGTGGAACGCGTGTCCAGCACGGTGTTGTTCTCGAAGTAGAAGGCCTCGACCGTGCTCGCTTCGGGGCCACCGAGATGGAAGCCCAGCAGTCGGCCGGAATGTACGATCAGGTTGTAGCTCACCGTCACATTCCGGGCCGATCCCCGCGCGCTAGGGCCGGCCACCTCCATGAAGCCTTCGCAGTCGCGCACGTAGTTGTGATGCACGTGACTGCCGTCGGCGTTGCCGTACAGCTCCACCGCCCCACCGTCATAGCCGTACTCCAGGGAGGGGGCGCGGCAGTTGACGAAGACATTGTGGGAGACTTCGTTGAACGGGTTGCGCAGCCAGACGCCGACGGCGCCGTAGCTTGAGCCGGGCAGGTCTACCTCCATGACCAGATCATGGAAGTAGTTCCCCACAACGAGGTTGTGCTGCCCGCTGACGCTGACGCCGGCGGCGGTCCGGTACGCTTCGCAGCCGCGCACTACGTTGTGATCGGAGCCGTTGTGAAGCCAGACGCCACTGCCGCCGGAGTCGTGCAGGTATAGGCCCTCGATCACAATCCAGTCGGCATCTACATACACCGGGCGACCGCTACCGGTGCCTCCATGGTCGGTGGCGGAGAGGGCAGGCGCCGGGCCCGCGCCGTAGGGGCGAACGGTGATCGGTGCTTTCTCAGTTCCTGAGCGCACCAGCCGCAGCCCAGTGTCCCAGGACGAACCTCGGCTCAGGTTCACGGTATCCCCGGGCTGCAGGGGGTAGCGGTGGAGTGGAGCAAAAGTGCGCCAGGCCGATTCGGGCGACAGACCGCTGGCAGAGTCGTTGCCTTTGATGCTGTCTACGTAGACCTGGACCCCGACAGCCGTCCCTGGAGGCCCGACCCCCGCCGCATCTGCCGGCGGTTGTCGGAGAGCGCGGGTGACAAGCAGTAGACCGGTGGCCAGCAAGACGATAAGGATAGCCGCCGCCGCGAGCTGAGGAAGACTAGGCGTACGTGGGTGCTGCCGCGAGTCCGCCAATCAGTCTCCTTGTAAGGCGGTGGCCGAGAATTGGACGCGCGGCGCCACCACCAGACAGAGGCAATTACAGGCGCAAAGACACCGGCAGGCAAACCCGTGTCGTCGGGATCGCCTGCCGGGCTCACTAGAGGTTGGCTAGCTAGTCTAGGAAGATGTCGCGTCCTCTCCTAGCGTGTCTGCACCGCCGGCAGGTAAACCTCAGTCTCGAGGCCGCCGATATCCACGCCGGTGACTGTGCTGCTGGTGCCGTCAGGGTTCGTTACTACGAGCGTGACGGTGGTGGCCTCATCGATGCCGACCTCGGCCACTATTTCAAAGGCGGTGACGACGTCCTGTGAGAGCAGCGTAGCTCCGTTGAGGCTCACCAGGGCAGCGCGATCGAAGCCACTCCCGGCGATGAGCAGCCTTCTCACCCAGCCTGGTCTGCGCGCAGACCTGACGTCAACGATGACGGGGCCCGTGCTCGGAGCGGGCGTAGGTGTGACGACGGCAGTGGGAACAGGACTAGGCACGAAGGTGGGAGTCGGGTTCGGGGCGGTGCTGGTGGGCACCGGAGTCGCAGTGGGCACCGGAGTCGCAGTGGGCACCGGAGTCGCAGTGGGTACCGGGGCGGTCGGGCCGCCCGGACCGACGTAGACTAATCCTGAGGCTAGACCGGCGGTTCTGCCGTCTGGGCTGGTGACGACCACATCGGCGACACCGGCCGTGACGGCAGGAGCGGCGCAGGTGACCTGGAACGGCGACCTCACGGTCGTAGACACGCAGGGCTGGCCGGCCACGGTCACTTGGGTGCCGTCAGCGAAGCCAGTTCCGCTCAGGATCACCTGGCTGCCGCCCGATGCAGGTACGACACTGGGGTAGATACCCACTAGGGTAGGCCCTTCTCCGTAGGGAAGGGCTCCCAGGTCGGTGACGCCCCCGTTGGCATCCCGGCCGGTGCCGCGCGCCGGGCTCGACTCGGTGAGACGCAGGTCGCCCCGACCCAAGTCGACGAACTGAGGATCGGCCTTCATCTCGGTATCGCTCAAGGTGAAGCCGAGCTTGGTAGTGGGATTGGGCAAGCTGTAAGTGTTGAAGTCGTGGACGAAGCTACTGGAGTTGAAGATCTGCTGGAAGTTGACCACGTGGTTGATGTTGTTGCGCATGGTCAGCGCCGATGGGGACGGCGTGCCGTCCATGAAGTAGTTCAGCGACCAGGTCCACTCTGGTCTCGAGTCCGCCACGGTGTTGTGCTCGAAGACGAAGTTCTCAACCACGGCTGCTTCGGCGCCACCGACGTGGAAGCCAAGAAGGCGACCGGAGTCCACCACCACGTTGTGGGTGACTCTGTTGTTGCGGGCAGCGCCGCCCCCAACCTCGATGAAGCCCTCTACGTCCCGGAAGTAGTTGTGGTGGATGTAGTTGCCGTCGGCGGTGTTGTAGAACTCGACGCCACCGCCGTCCACGCCGAAGGCCATGGAGGGCACACGGGCGTTGATCACGGTGTTGTAGGAGATCTCGTTGTTGGAGCTATAGAGGTTGACTCCGACGCCACCATAGCTGCCGGTGCTGCTATCGAACTCAAGCACCAGATCGTGGAAGTAGTTGCCGGTTACCAGGTTGTACTGGCCGCTGATGGTGACGCCGGCGCCGGTGCGGTAGGCCTCGCAGCCACGCACGATGTTGTGGTCGGAGCCGTTGGCCAGCCACACGCCGGCGGAGAGGGCGTCGTAGAAGTACAGCCCCTCAACGATCACCCAGTCCGCCGCGACATAGACGGAGCGGTCTCGGCCGGTACCGGAGTGATTGATGTTGGAGAGGGCCGGCGCCGCGCCGTCGCCGTACGGGCGAACGATGATCGGGCTGCCCTCGACGCCAGATCGCTCGATGCGGAGCCCGGTGTTCCAGTTGGAGCCGCGGGCTAGATTGATGGCATCTCCCGGTCCGTAGTTGCAGCGGTAGAGCGGCTCGAACGTGCGCCAAGCGGACTCTGGCGAGAGGCCATTGTTGGCGTCGTTACCGTTGACACTGTCGACGTAAACCTGGTTCCCGGCGGCGACCGCCGACTGGCGGGCCGAGGGTAGGCAGAGGATGGCTGCGACAGCGAGCCCGATGGCAAGGATCACCAAGGGTGCCCGCAGATGCTTGGGCGAGCGAACGCACATTGCTCTGTGCTCCTGTCTGTGTTCGTGGTGGCCCAGTGCGTGGTGCTATGAAGCAGCTTTGGAGGGGCTGTCGTCACGACAGGTGGAAGGCTGAATGGGAGAGTAGTACTGGGCTGGGGCGACGGGGCGTCACTCTAGGTGCCGCTCCTGCCGCTGCGAATGTCCATTGGGTGGGCGTAGCCGGCCCTCAGGCCGGTTCGACCTAGGCGGATGACGTCAGCGCATGCGTTTCTCCTCACAACGGCCAGGATTGCGGCGGAGTAGGGGATACATCGGTGCCGTCCGGACGGGCCGAGGCGTCGGTAGGCTGCAGGCACACTCCGCCATGGGCGGTCTTTGGGGAGAGCGCGACGCTAGGCGCGCCTCCACACTTCTGTCAAGTTATCTTCAGCGGACCTTCGGCCGATCGCCTCACGGTGGCGGCTGGCGGCCCGCATCCCCCCCGGGAAGTTAGTCGCAAGAGGTGCTGGATGAGAAAGGACTCTGTCGTACTCGAAGAAGGCCGCCTGGGAGACGTCGGCTCACTGGACGACTACCCCTGGTTCAAAGAGCGGCACCGGGTGTTCCCGGCCGTCTTCGAAGGCCGCAACCACCGCCGCATACTTGACGTGGCCGCCGGCGCCGGCTGCGCCGCGCAGCGCATCCACAACGGCTACCCGGCACAGGTCATCTGCAATGAGATCTCCCCCAGCGCCCTCCGGCTTCTCCGCGATATGGGTCTGGCCACCGTCTCCTTCGACCTCGACGACGAGCGGGCGTCCATGCCCTTCGCGGACGGGTCTTTCGATGCCGTCGTCTCTTTGGTGACCATCGAACACTTGCTGCATCCGGATCATCATCTCAACGAGATCCGTCGGGTGCTGTCGGAGGATGGCTTCCTGTACATTGCCGCCCCCAATTACGCCGCTCCCGAGTACGTCTTGCCCATGCTTCTGTCTGGTCGAGCAGTCCACAATCCTCTGGACTCAGAATCGCGCTACGAGTTCTACTCCCACGTCCGCTACTTCACCTACCGCACCCTACTGGAGGTGGCCACATCGTTGGGCTTCGTCGCCGACACGGTGTACCTGGCGCTCCCCGGGGGCAGTGCCCGCTTTCGGGCATTGCAGCGATCTTCAGCCCTCAAGGCGCGCACCTACCGTTGGGCTCGCTGGCTTCAGTTCCGCCTGCTGCCGGCGCGCCTCGCCACAGAGCCCATTCTCTGCCTCCGGAGAGGCGACAATGGTGCCCGGGGGGCGGTACGCAAGGTGGTTCTGTAGGGGAGATATGGAAGAGGTGCCGGCAGAGCCGGTAAGGTGGCGGGAGTCAGCGTGAGCTGGGCGATGCCGGGGCGCTGCGCGCGCCCGAGCGAACGTCCGCGACCGGGGCCGACTCTTCCGCGGCCCGTAGCATCGGCATCTCCAGAGACCGGCTGCGGCGCGAAGACAGCATACATGCTGAGACGGCCACTACCGTGGAGAGCGCTACGGGTACAGCGACGGCTAGAACCCATATACTCATGGCCATGAGCCTCCGTGAGAGTGCCTGCTCTGTTATCGGCAGGCTGCACCGGGGCTTGAGCGCGGTGGGGGTAGGTGAGGGGACAGCGATCAACGATGAAGCGCCGGGTTAATAAGTTGTTGGGATCGACCGAGAGTATGATCGGTCTGAGCCCGTTCCGCAAGTTCACCGCTGAGCTAATGCAGAGAACGTGCCAAGAGTCCAAGTCGCCCTGGTTCGATGGCGGCTCGGTGAAGCCCAGTGCCTTTGGCGGGAGGCGTCATCCTGCGGAAGGCTCGCCCGGCAGGCGGCGGTGCTTGTACGATCCTCGCCGGCCGGGGGGCTGAGGCGCAACATACAGCTGCGGGGAGGGTTTCCGGTGGTTCGGGGCGATGGAGAGCGGCCCACGGAGCGGCGAACTCTGGGCGTGGTCGTCAGCATGGACTGCGAGCGAGTGACGGACGAATCTCTCATCACCGGGACGCCGTCGTGGGACATGGGACGCCGGGCGGTGCTGGGGCTGGCCGAGCTGCTGGATCGAGAGGGCTTCCGTGGCACCTTCCTGCCGACGCCTGACACGGCCGCCAGGCAGGCCACCCTCTTCGCGGAGGTCGCCGGGTGCGGATCCGAGGTCGGCCTCCAGTTCCACTGCCGCAGCTTCTGGGACCTGCGCTACAGCCGCGTCCTGGGCCACTATGACCGCGAGCAGCAGCGGGCCATTCTCAGCCAGGCCAAGGACGTGTGGGAACAGGCGCTGAGCCGGCCGCTACTGACCTTTCGCTCTGGGTTTCTCTCCGCCAGCGACGACACCTTCCCCATCCTGGCGTCGCTGGGCGTGAAGCAGACCTCTTGCAGCAAGGCGGGTCGCTACCGTCCCGAGGTGGGGGCCTGCTGGCTGGGGGCGCTCCCCTACGCCCACCGCGCCAGCGCCACCTGCCGGCTGGAGAGCGGCGCCTTGGACCTGGTCGAGGTGCCCGTCTCCTCGCACCCGGCAGAGCGCTTCTCCACCAGGGCCA
>JAAYAV010000150.1 GCA_012719195.1 Anaerolineae bacterium
AGCCCACGGCGGCAGCGGAGCCGGCGGCGACGGCGGCCCCGGCCACCGTTGCGCCCACGGCCACGCCTGTGCCCGCACCCACGGCTACCGACGCTCCCGCTCCCCTCATTCCGGCCGCCGACGAGGCCACGACGCGCATCACCGTTCCGGTAGGCTTCCATATCACTGTCTTCGCCGAGGGGCTTCCCGGGGCGCGCTTCCTGGCCTTCGGACCCGACGGCGCCCTCTACGTCAGCCTGATGGGCACCGGCCGCATCGCCCGCCTCCCGGACGCCGACGAGGATGGACGGGCGGACGCCGTGGAGATTGCCGCCGAGGGCCTGAGCACCCCCCACGGGCTGGAGTGGCATGAGGGCTGGCTCTACGTGGCCGAACTGGATCGGCTGGAGCGCCTGCGCGACGAGGACGGCGACGGCGTGCTGGAGCAGCGCGAACTCGTGACCGACAACCTGCCCGGCGGCGGCGGCCACCGCTCGCGCACGGTGCACTTCGGCCCCGACGGCATGATCTACGTGGCCGCCGGATCGTCGTGCAACATCTGCGTGGAAGAGGACCCGCGCCGGGCCGCTATCCTTCGCTTCGCGCCCGACGGCTCCATCCCGGCGGACAACCCCTTCGCCGATGACCCCGATCCGCGCCGGCAGGCGGTGTGGGCGGAAGGGCTGCGCAACAGCGTGGACTTTCTCTTCCTGCCGGACGGACGCCTGTGGGCCAACGAGAACGGCAGCGACGGCCTCGGTGACAACGTGCCCCCGGAGGCGGCGGTCATCGAGATCGAGCCCGGGCGCCACTACGGCTGGCCCTACTGCTACACCCCGGTCGTCGGCGCTAACCTGCCGCCCGACCAGCAGGCCGAGGTGCGGGATGACCGCATGGACCTACCGGCCGGCTTCGACTGCTCCCAGGCCGTGCCCGCCCTCTTCACCGACCCGGCTCACTCCGCCCCCCTGGGCATGACCCTGGTGGAAAGCGGCAACTTCCCGGCCGAGTACCAAGGGGACCTACTCGAGGGGTACCACGGCTCCTGGAACACCACCGCCGCCTCCATTCGCGACTGCAAGGTGCGCCGGATCGTGGTGGAGGAGGGGCTGCCGGTGTCAGCGGAAGACTTCGCCACCGGCTGGCGCGCCGAGGGCCAGCCCTGCGGCAGCGCCGGCTCCTACGGCCGCCCGGTGGACGTCGTCTTCGCCCCGGACGGGGCCCTCTACATCAGCGACGACCTGGGGAACCGGGTCTATCGGGTGGTGTACATGGGCGAGTAGAGGGGCCGAGGAAAAGGAGGGCGCACGGCAGTCATCTGCTGCTCCAACTTGATCGTGACCGGAGCCCATCGCGGGCGCCTGCAGGGCCCACCTAACCCCCCGGCCCCCTTCCCTAGTAAGGAAGGGGGAGGTGCGGGAGAGGCGAATTCCGGTTCGCCCTTCCCGCGTAGGGAAGCAACTGTGTCGCTATCCGCCTGCGACCGGGTAGATTCCTCGGCCCCCGCGACTGTTCCAGTCGCGCAGCGGGCCTCGGAATGACACGTAATGCGCTCGCAATGACAGGGAGAGCGCGGCGAAGGGCGCTCTGGCTGAGTTCCGCCCTAGCGCCCGATCACCTTCCTTAGCACGCCGCCCGAGCCAGCCAGCCGCTCCCGAGCCTCCTCGACGCTCACGCCGAGCAGCGCCATGACCACGGCCGTCTTCACCTCGTAACCGGCCCGAGCCAGCAGCTGACCTGCCCTCTCCTCCTCCAGGCCGGTGATCTCCATCACCATGCCCCGGGCCCGCCGCTCCAACTTGGCGTTCTTGACCTGCACGTCCACCATCAGGTTGCCGTACACCTTGCCCAGCCGGACCATGGCCGCGGTGCTGAGCAGGTTGAGCGCCATCTTCTGGGCCGTGCCCGCCTTCATGCGGGTCGAGCCGGTGATCACCTCCGGCCCCACCGGCAGGGCGATGGCGATGTCGGCCGCCTCCAGTAGCGGGGCCGGCTGGTTGCAGGAGATGCCCACCGTCACCGCGCCCGCCCCCCGCGCCGCCGCCAGGGCCCCCAGCACATAGGGCGTCCGGCCACTGGCCGCCAGCCCCACCACCACATCCCCGGCCCTGACCCCCGCCTCCAATAGGTCGCGGCGGCCCTCTTCATCCCGGTCCTCCACCCCCTCCAGCGAGCGGGTGAGGGCGGGTGTGCCTCCGGCGATGAGGGGCACCACCAGGTCGGGCGGGGCGGAGTAGGTGGGCACCAGCTCCACCGCGTCCAGTACCGCCAGGCGCCCGCTCGTCCCTGCTCCCACGTAGAAGAGGCGACCGCCGCGGCCCAGGCTGTCCACCACCGCGTCCACCGCCTGAGCGATGTCGGGCAGAGCCCGGCGCACCGTCCCCGCCACGGTGGCGTCCTCGTCGTTGATGAGCCGCAGCACCTCCAGCGTCGGCAGAGTGTCGATGGCAGCGCTGCGCGGGTTCCTACTCTCGGTCAGCATCGGCTTCGCCTCCCGGCTGTATGCCCAACGCCCGCAGTGCCAGGAGCGCCGCCCCCAGCACGGGAGAGTAGCGCGGGCGGGGGAGATCGGCCAGGCCCACCTCCCGACACAGACCCACCGACAGGGGGTTGGGCTCCGACAGCAGGCCGCCGCCAAGGGCGTAGCGCGGATCCCCTAGAGCCAACCGGTCGGCCACCGCCCGGCCGAGCTCCGCCAGGTGGCTCGCCCCGCGCCGGACGATCTCCTCGGCGACGGAATCGCCCTGCTCCGCCAGGCGCAGCACCACCGGCGCCAGGCCGGCAATCTCGGCGTTACGCGGGCCCGGGCCGCGGTAGAGCCAGGCAATGAGTGCCGCCCGGCCCGGCTCTAGGCCCAGTGCCGTCAATCCCTCGGCGCTCAGAGCCGTGCGAGGGAGACGGCCGTCCTCAGCCTGCGCCACCGCCCGCAACGCCTCCAGGCCGAGCCAGTAGCCGCTGCCCTCGTCTCCCAGCAGGTAGCCCCATCCCCCCACCAGGGCCGTCTCGCCCGCCGGCGAGACCCCGTAGGCGACACTGCCGGTGCCGGCAGCGATGAGCACCCCCTCCAGGCGGCCGTTGGCTCCCGCCAGGGCGACCTCATAGTCGGCGCTGGGCACCACCAAGGCCGTGGGCAGGGCAGCGCGACCCACGGTCCGGACCCAGTCGGCGGAATGGGCCACCGATGCGCCCGCAACTCCCAGCGCCACCGCCTGGACCGCGTCCGCGGCAACCCCCGCCTCGTCGAGCGCCTGAGCGATGGCGGCCCGCACGCGCTCGGCAGCCACGTCCCGCCCCACCAGGCTGGGGTTGCCGCTGCCGGCCAGGCCCGTCCCCAGGACGCGCAGTTGCTCGTCCGTCACCACCACCCGTAAGTGGGTGCCGCCCCCGTCCACTCCCACAGCGTATGTCTGCGCCATCGGGCCTCCCTCTGCGGCCGGAATCACGGTTCGGAAGTGTCAGTAGAGTGGTACATCACCGACCGGACCGCAACCTCACGGGAATGGCAGTGAAGATCGTAGCCGCACCCGTACTGAAACATGACGCTCGCCCTTGGGATCACGATGCCGTGGTGGTACTGGTAGGGTCGGTGCCTCATGAGGAGCGGGGCCGCCGCCGATCACAGCAGAGAGCGGCGGGCACATGAATGTCGCGATAGCCATCGATGGGCCGCGCAAGGTCTACGGTAGCACGGTTGCGGTGGACGACGTCTCGTTTGTCGTGCACCGGGGCGAGATCTTCGGGATGGTGGGGCCGAACTGGGCCGGCAAGACCACCTGCGGCTGACTACGCTGGAGCAGATGCACCCGCGGCCGTCCTTCTCAGTGGTCAGGAACAATCGTCATAGAACACCTTGGCTGGCGGATCTGCCTCTAGATCTCGGCCACTAGGTCGTGCACCGCTCGGCGGAAGCAGTGGATGCCCTCGGGAGCGCGGTCCGCCACGAAGGAGGTCTCCGCTTGGGATAGCACT
>JAAYAV010000151.1 GCA_012719195.1 Anaerolineae bacterium
ACGGCACCAACCTGGCGCATGGTGCCGCCGCTGGTTGGCTGCTCGTTCATCACACCGACCTGCGAGGCGAGGGCGCCTTCGACTCGGTTGATGAGGTAGGTGCCGACGTTGCCCGACGGACCGGGATCCATCGCCTCCACCGGAACGGTCACGGACGCGCCGCTCTGCCCGGGCAGCTGTGCTTCCGCCGTGGTGCGGAACCGTACCGGAACTCCGGACCCGGTGGAGACCACCGTACCTGCGGGAACCGTTACCGGCATGGCGCGTTGGTTGATGAGCAGTACGGTGCCGCTGGCCGGCGCATCGGCGATGTCGCGGCGGGACGTGGTCGCTTGGCTGCCCGTACCGGTGATGACGGTGCCGACAAGCCGGCCGGGAATGGCCACGCTCTCGTAGTCGATCTCCTCCAGGTCGGTCACGACCGATAGCAGCACCTCAGCGGCCAGGTCCTGGGTGGCGGGCCTAACGCTGATGGTGGCTTCGGGCAGCAGGACGGCCGTGCCCACTCCCACCGCCAGGAGGAGGACCAGGAGTAGCCCGAGCGCAAGCAGCCGCTCGGCCATCGACTGCCTGTCGGGTCGACCGGCGCGGGCAACCGACTCCAGCCCTTGGCCCCGGCCGTTCTCCGGGCCGGCCGAACGAGGAGGAGTAGACCAGCGTCGTGCCGCTTCTGCTCGGTCCACGCTGGCGAATACGGACAGTCCCACGGCGCGCATCTGAGCGTAGGTCTCGGGGTCCTGGGTCACAATCGCCAAGCGCAGCCGGTAGTCGAGCACGGTCCGGGCCAGTACCTTGGCGCCTACGGGACTCTGGAGGGCGCGCGTGCCTCGGGGTACGACAAGGATGACCGCCCGCTCCGGGGTGGCCAAGGCCTTGGCACGAATGGCCGCAAGCGGCTCATCGGGGAGTGCGTTTACAACTTCAGCCAACCCGCATCCACCTCGTAACCGGCTAGACGCGCAGATTCCGCCAAACTGACCGCTTGCCCACGCGCCGCCGGGTCTCGCTGGAGCTGGAGCCACCAGTCGGCAAGCGCCAACGCCACTAGGTGCGCGGGGCCGATGCGTTCGGGCCCCGGCGATAGGTACCGACATAGGTCGGCGGGCGCCAGGGGCTGGTGAACCGGGTAGCGATCGAGTCTTGAGATGCTATCACCGGCTATCAGACCGGGCAAGAGCGCCATTTCCGGCAGGGAGGCGCCCCCTCCGCAGCAGAGCCACCGGCCGGGCACAACCTCGTGAAGTTGCGCGAGGGCCTCCGTCAGACGACTGAGCCAACTGGTCAGAGCCCGCTGCATCAGACGGCGCGTCTGCTTCTGGGAGGGCTCGTCGAGGCGGCCGGCGGCGTAGGCGATCTTGAGCCGCTCCGCTCGCGAGGGAGAGACGCCCGCCGCCAGGGAGAGATAGCGGGTGAAGTGGTAGCCGCCGACCGCCACGCTTAGGTCCCGGAAGCTTCCTCGGGCGTCGCGGTAGGCCAGGTGCGTCCGCCGCGCCCCCAGGTCGAGTACGGCGTGGCCTGTCCACCGATCGAGCATTCGGGCCCGCCAGAGCGGCTCCGAGACCAGCAGGGGCTCCATTCCCTGCTCATCGCACCAACTCACCAGCCTCCGCGCCGAGCGCCCGGCGGCGGCAACCCCCAACTCGACGGCGGCGACTTGGCCCCGCATCCCCTCCAGCGAGGATACCGGTCTGCCATCCACCGACGCGGCGCGGGAGTTGGAGCCCAGCCAGGTTGGTGTTCCGGCGCGATGACGCTTCGAATAGCTCTGCTGCCCCGCTTCGGTGGCGGCGCTGCCAGCAGCCGCCGCGATCTCGAGAGCCTCCCGACGGGAAATGGGGCCGGCTTCCGGCGAGCGGGCGGCCTCGTGACGAAAGAGGAGGGTTTCGGCGGGGGGTGACGGGATGGCGACAACGCAGGTGGCGGGCCGTACTTCTCGGCCCGCCAACCGGAGTGCTCTGCTGCCTGCTCGTTCCAGGGCTTCCTCGGCAGCATCTAGCTGGGACACGATCAGTTTGCCGGTGGCTCCGCGGGGGCGACGGTAGGAGACTGTCCCCGCCCCCACCACCGACCAACCGCCCGTTGGGCCCCGGTGCATGAGGAGGGTCTTCACGTAGCCGGTGCCAAGGTCCAGGACGGCGAAGGGCCGCCCGGCGCGGAGCTTCCCCATATCTAGTCCTGGCTCAGGCCTTGCCGCTCTGGAGAGCCGACTCGATCAGTCCGGCGGCGCTGGCGAGTGCCTCCGCTACCTTGCTCGGGTCTTTCCCGCCGGCCTGGGCCATGGTGTCTCGGCCGCCCCCGCCGCCCCCAACCACGCGGGCCACGTCCTTCACCAGGCGGGAGGCGCTCAGCCCTCGCTCCACCAGGTCCTTGCTCACCGTGGCAACGAAGGCGGGTTTCTGGTCGATCACGGCCCCGAGTATGACAACGCCCGTCTCCAACCTGTCGCGCAGGTAGTCGGTCATCTCGCGCATGGCATCCACGTCGGTTGCTTCGACCTGTGTGGCCAATACCTTGACGCCCTCGACCTCGACGACGCTCTGCAGAGCGCCGGCCAGACGAGCGGTGGATGCCTGCCGCTGCAGAGCGGTGGTCTCCTTCTCCAGCGCCTGGACTCGCTCCATCAGTTGCAGTACGCGGCGGTCCACCTCTTCCGGCTTGGTGCCCAGGAAGGTGGCTGCTCCCTCCACCGCTCGCATCCGCTCCATCACCAGGTTGAGGGCGGCGCGGCCGGTCACGGCCTCAATGCGCCGCACTCCCGCGCCGACGCTTCCCTCGGACACGATGTGGAACAGGCTGATCTGGCTCGTGCGCTCCACGTGCGTGCCGCCACAGAGCTCCTTGCTGAAGTCGTTGCCGCCCTCGCCGATGGAGACAACGCGCACTTCGTCTCCGTACTTCTCGCCGAAGAGGGCCATGGCGCCGCCGTCCACCGCTTCTCGGTAGGCCTTGACTTCGCAGTCCACCGGATAGTCGGCGAGGATGGCCTCGTTGACCAACTGCTCGACTTGGGTCAGTTCCTCTTGAGTGAGCATTCCCGAGTGGGTGAAGTCGAAGCGCAGCCGCTCGGCCGTCACCTGAGAACCGGCCTGCTGCACGTGCTGACCGAGGGTGAAGCGCAGCTCGCTGTGGAGCAGGTGGGTGGCGGTGTGGTTGCGGGCCAGGTCCATGCGCCGCTCGTAGTCGACCATGGCCCAGACGGGCTGGCCGACTTCCAGGCGGCCGCGAACGACCTCGCCCCAGTGTATGGGCAGCCCGCCGACGGGCGCCCTGACGTCGTCCACCTCGATGGCGGCGATGGGTTCGACATCCAGATCGTCACTGGCGTAGACGGCGACGATCCCGGTGTCCGTGACCTGGCCGCCGCTCTCGACGTAGAAGGGGGTCTGGCGCAGGACCACGCCCACATGGTCACCCTCGACAACAGAGGCTACCTCTTGGTCTTCGGTGACGAAGGCCAGTATCTGAGTCTCCACAAACGTGGTGTCCAGATGCAGTCGCTCGGTCCCCGTCTCAGGCAGGGCTCCGCTACGGACCAGACGGTCCAGCAGCTTACGGTAGCGCTCCAGCTCGGGCGCGCC
>JAAYAV010000152.1 GCA_012719195.1 Anaerolineae bacterium
CTCATGCTGCCCCTGCTGCCCTACTACGCCCGGGAGTTCGGGGCGAGCACGACGGTGGTGGGGCTGCTGCTGGGCGCCAACGCCCTGGCCCAACTGCTGAGCGCACCCATCCTCGGCCGCCTCTCCGATCGCCACGGTCGCAAGCCGATGCTCATCCTCAGTCTGGCCAGCACCGCCGTTGCCTTCGTGGTCCTCGGCCTGGCGAAGTCGCTGCTGGTGCTCTTCCTCAGCCGCCTCCTGGACGGCATTCTCGGAGGGAGCATCTCCCTGGCGCAGGCGTACGTGACCGACGTGACTGACGCCAAGAGCCGCGCCAAGGGCCTGGGCCTGATCGGGGCCTCGTTCGGGCTGGGCTTCCTCTTCGGGCCCGCCCTTGGTGGCTGGCTGAGCCGCGGCGGCGACTACTCCCTGCCTGCCTTCGTGGCCGCCGGCTTCTCGCTGCTGGCGCTCCTGGCCGTGATCGTCCTGCTGCCCGAGTCGCTCAGCGCCGAGCGACGCCAGGAACTGCGCGCCAACCCGCGCACCGGCTTCACCCTGGGCGCCCTGCGCTCCGCCATGGTGCGTCCCTGCGTGGGACCGTTGCTGTGGGCGCAACTGATCTTCTCCCTCGCCTTCGCCGGCTTCGAGGCTACCTTTGCCCTCTTCGCCGACCTGCGGCTCGGCCTGGACGCCCAGTCCACCGGCTATGTCCTCGCCTACGTGGGCCTGCTGGTGGTGCTGGTGCAGGGGGTGGGTATCCGCCGCCTCAGCGACCGCCTGAGCGACAAGCAGATGGTGTTCGGCGGCAGCGCCCTCCTGGCGGCCACCCTGCTGGGATGGGGCATATCACCCAGCCTGCCGGTGCTCCTGGTGGTACTGCTTCCCCTCTCGCTGGGCTCGGGGATGCTGCGCGTGGCGGTGAACTCGGCGCTAACCAAGTCGGTCTACCCGGAAGAGGTAGGCGGCGCCCTGGGGCTGTCGTCGTCGCTCGGCAGCCTGGCCCGGGTGGCCTCACCGGTGGTGGGCGGCTTCCTCATCGGCCAGGTGAGCACCGCCGCCCCCGGCGTGGTGGGAGCCGTGCTGATGGCTGGGTTGGCCCTTTACGCCTACCGCCGCATCCTGTTCGTGCCCGACCTCACCTGCCCCGCTCCCGAGGGCTGATCGCGGCCGCGGCCGCCGCCCGCCTAGGCCCCCGCCTGCCGGCCCCGCATCAGCGCCATGTAGCCGTCCTCCAGACTGGGGGGCACGGGCACCGCTCCCGTCTCCCCCGCGGTCAGGTCTCCTACCACCCGGTACTGGATGCCCTCCTCCAGGTGCTGGGTCGAGACCACGATGAGCCCGTGATCGGGCTTGTCCCCGTCGGTACGCACGACCTGCCACACGCGGCCGCGAGCCGACGCAATCAGCGCGGCCGGGCTCCCCCGGAACACCACCCGCCCCTGCTGCAGTACCGCCATGTCGCTGCAGGTCTGCCCGATATCCTCCACGATGTGGGTGGACAGGATGACCACCCGGTCGGCCGCCAGATCCACCAGCAGGTTGCGGAAGCGGATGCGCTCCTCCGGGTCCAGCCCGGCGGTAGGCTCGTCCACGATGACGATGTGAGGGTCGTTCACCAGGGCCTGGGCGATGCCCACGCGGCGCTTCATACCGCCCGAGTACGTCTTGAGCTTGCGGTCGGCCACATCTCCCAGGCCCACCATCTCCAGCACCCCGTCCACCCGGCGGGAGCGCTCCGCCGGTTCGTCCAACCCCTTCAGTATGGCCAGGTAGTCCACGAACTGGCGGGCGCTCAGGTCCGGGTAGAGACCGAGCTCCTGGGGCAGGTAGCCCAGCATCTGCTTGGCCGCCACCCGCCCACGCTCATGGGCCATGTCGTGCCCGGCCACCACCACCGACCCGCCGGACGGGCGCACCAACCCGGCCAGAATGCGCATCAGGGTGGTCTTGCCGGCGCCGTTGGGCCCCAGGAGCCCGAACATGCCGGCGCCTATCTCCAGGTTGACGCCGTCCAGCGCCCGCACCGGGTGCGCCCCCCGGCCATACACCTTGGCGAGGTCGCGGATCTCGATTCGCATCTGCTGCTCCACTCTCACAGATATCGCTCCTGTCTCTCCAGCGCTCGCGCCGCGAGGGCGATGAGCAGGCCGGCCAGGCCGACCAAGCATAGATAGGTCCACGTCAGGTGGTGGCTCCCCGGCCTGAAGAAGCCGGCGAAGAGGAACAGATGCCGCGCCCAGGGGCTGCCGATGAGCAGATGCCGCATGAGTATCTGCCCCAGCCAGAGCAGCCCGGTTAGCATGGCGGCGACGGTGCTCTGGGCGGTGGCCAGGGCCAGGGCACTGCCCACTCCAAGCATGGCCAGGCTGGGCACCAGCCACAGTGCCTGGCGCTGAAGCAGTCCTCCATAGAAGGAGAGGTCCACTCCCGCCAGCGCCAGGAAGGCCTGGTAGGTGATCGCGCCCAGGGCCACGATGCCCAGCAGCAAGGCCAGCCGCTCCAAGAGCAGGCGGCGCGCGCGGCGCGGCATGGTGAACTGCAGCTCCAGCGCCGGGTCGTCCAGCAGGCTGGAGGCGACCAGTACCCCCGCCAGCAGCGGCAACACCAGCCCGAGGAAGGTCGCCCCCATCTGGTCGGGCCGCTCCACCGGGGCGGCGCCTGCCAGCAGGGCGAACACGGCCCAGATGCCCGCCGGCAGCCACAAATGATCTCTACTGTAGGCAAGGAGGTGGTAACGCACCGGCACCGGTGTGCGGTGTCGTCTCGCCGCCGAGGCCTCTCCGGACCAGATCCGCTGCCCCATCACGCCCGCTCCTCCTGCCAGGCCAGGTACCGTTCCAGGGCCAGCAGCGCCAATGCTGCCCCCGCCCCCAGCAGGCCCAGGTTCAGCGCCGCCTCCGCTGCCGTGTGCGGTTCACCCATGGATATGCCCGGCGCCGAGAAGAAGGCTCCGCGAACGTAGCGGCCTGCGGGAGTGAACAGCGTTTCCGACAGGGTAGGCATCACCCGGGAGGAGATGAAGTTGCCCCAGATCCAGTAGCCGGTAAACAGCACCTGGAAGACGCGCACGGGCATGATGGCCGGACAGGCCAGGGCGAATGCTCCCACAAAAAGGTAGGCGGGCACGTTGATGCCCAGGAAGGCCAGCAGGCTGGCCGGCAGCAGCGTGAGGGAGGCGCCCGCCGCCACCGCGCCCAGTGCGTGGATGACCGTCATCAGGAGCACCGGCGTGAGAGTCGCCGCCACTACGCCCAGGTACTTGCCCAGGATGTAGGCCCAGCGGGAGAGTCCGGTGGCGCGAAGCAGCTCCTGCACCCCCAACTGATGGTCTCGCGCCAGCCGGTCGGCCATGGCGATGCCGCCCACCACCGGCGGCATGGTGTTCATCACCCAGGCGGCCAGCCCGGCCACCCCCAAAGAGTCCAGCGCCTGTTCCCCGTAGGCCAGGGCGGACAGGGTGTCGCCGCTCATGCTGCTGAGGAAGGCGGCCCCGGCAAGGGCGAACGCCAGCCACACCCCCCAGCGGCGGACGGCCATGCGGTACTCGTAGCGGATGACGCCAAGCACGGACGACATGAGAGACAACCTCCGGGACAGCTGCGGTGAGAGCGGCCGGCGGCGCTGGCGACGCTCAGGCCCAAGTGCGGCCGGGCACGGTTGCCTGGCCCACCCGCCACAGGCCCAGGCTGAGCAGCAGAGCCGCCAGGCCGAACTGGATGGGCGCGCTTCCGGCCAGCAACTCGAGGGCGGCGGCCAGCGTGGCCAGACCGGGCACCGGCAGCGCGAGCGCATGGGCGGCGCCGGGAGCGGGCAGGAGCCAACGTGCCAGCCAGAACAGGAAGGAGACGGTCGCGCCGTTCGTCGCTCCGATCCAGAGCGACAGCGTCAGCGCCAGGGCCGACAGGAGCGTCATGGGGCCCAGCCAGCTGAGCACCAACCCGCGCAAGGCATACGCGGGCCCACCGAAGGCGGACAGCGCCAGGCTGCCGGCCAACGCCAGCGCCAGGTCGTAGCCGTACACCAGCGCCA
The DNA here is from genome assembly GCA_012719195.1 of Anaerolineae bacterium. Lineage (GTDB taxonomy): Bacteria > Chloroflexota > Anaerolineae > DRVO01 > DRVO01 > Ch71. The sequence goes on from JAAYAV010000152.1 coordinate 4,009, forward strand.
ACCGGGCCAGTAGCACCTGCCGCGGCGAGGTCGGGGTCGCCAGGGCAAGCTCCAGCGCCGGGTCGTTCTCGGGACCGTAGATCATGGCCACTCCGGCGGCAGCCACCAGCGGAGCCACCACCGCCAACAGGATCGGCCCGCCCTGGGGCAGGCCCAGGCTCAGCAGGCAGCTAGCGGCCATGATGACCGCCGAGGCCGGCCATAGGCTCCGGCGCACCAACGGCACCTGCGCCCGCAGCAGCTGCCATAGCCGCATCGGCGCGGACACTCGCTGCCGTTCCCGGCGCACCCGATCCAGCGCTCCCAGCAGCACGGCCTTCGAGGGAGCGGGCAAGCGGCGGTCCTCGGCCGTCACCTGATCGCCCACAGCCGACCACAGGGCCACCTCCGCCCGGCAATCCGGGCAGGAGGCCAGATGGTCGGCGATCGCCGATCGCTGCTCCGCCGGGATCGTTCCGGCAGCGTAGAAAGGAAGCTGGTCCCGAACCTCGTGGCAGCCCATGCTCACAGCAAGTCCTCCGCGCCCCTGCCGGCCTGTTCCAGCGCTTGGCGCAGGCGAGCTTTGGCGTGATTCAGGCGGCTCTTGACCGTCCCCAGCGGACATCCGCACACCTGGGCTGTCTCGGCCAGCGTCAGCTGCTGGTAGAAGACCAGCTCCAGGACGGCGCGATGCTCGACCGAGAGCGCCCCGATGGCCGCGCCCAGGGCGTCGCGCCGGTCCACCGCCGACGCCACGTCAGCGGGCGGGGCGGCGAGGACGGTGCCCGCCGCTTCCGCCTCCTCCAGGCCGATCCCGGGGAGCCGCTTGCGGCGGGTGGCGTTCAGGGCCTGCCGGTGGACGATGCCCAGCAGCCAGGAGATGGCCCGCCCGTCGCCCCGGAAGGAGCGCGCTCCTCGCCAGGCGGCCAGCAGGCTGTCCTGCAGCACTTCCTCCGCCAGGGCGCGGTTGCCCGTCAGGCGAAAGGCGTAGGCGAGCAGCCGCCGCCCGTGGGTGGCGTAGAGGGTGCGCAAGGCCTCCTCGTCGCCGCCGGCCATGGACCGGATCAG
>JAAYAV010000153.1 GCA_012719195.1 Anaerolineae bacterium
CCGATTATAGCCAGAGGTGCGAAGGGACAACAAGAAAGCCCCCCGTGTGCCGGGGGGCGAGCTGGTGGCCCATAGGGGAATCGAACCCCTGTTTCCGCCTTGAGAGGGCGGCGTCCTGGGCCCCTAGACGAATGGGCCAGCTAGGCGAGGAATATAGCAGCGCAGCCCGATCGGCGCAAGATTGGACCGTGCTTGTGAGTGCCAGCGCCTACTGCAGGTAGGCCGCTTGCACGGTGGCGTAGACGTCCTTGAGAGGCACGCCGGCTCGCTCGCTCACCTGGCGACAGTCCTCGTACTCGGGGGCGGCGTTGACGCGTTCCTCGCCCAGGAACCCCAACTTCATACGCACCGGCCCCCAAAGGGTCTCGACAGTTACAGTCTCGCGCCGCAGCTTCAGGCGGTCCATGCTCCGGTAACGTACGCCCAGGCTGGTGGTCTGGCGGAGTACGCACTCGGCCACGGCCTGACGATCAGCGTCGCGGCACAGGGCCGTGAACACGAACCCGGGACGGCCCTTCTTCCCGACGACGGTGGTGAAGAAGGCGTCGAGAGCGCCGGCTTCCAGGGCTGCCTCGACGGCGCGCGGCATCCATTCGGGGTTCATGTCGTCCAGGTTGGCCTGCAACTCGGTGATCTGGTCGTGCTCTCCGGTGGCCGACGACTGACCGATGACGACCCGGAGCACGTTGGGGCGGCCTTCGGGGTCCCGGGTGCCGGCCCCATAGCCGGTTGACTCGACTGTCATGGAGGGCATGGCCGAGCCGGCGGCGAGACCGGTGAGCAGCGCTGCCCCCGTGGGGGTGACCCACTCGCCCTCGGCGTCAACGGCCTCGACCGGCCAGCCGCGCATCAGCTCGGCCGTGGCCGGGGCCGGGATGGGCAGTAGGCCGTGATCGGTATTGACGCGTCCGTGCGTCCAGGGCAGCGCGGACCCGTAGATCTCCTGGATGCCCAACAGGTCTAGCCCGATGCACGCGCCGACGATATCCACGATGCTGTCCACCGCGCCTACCTCGTGGAAGTGCACCTCTTCCAGGGACACGCCGTGGACGTGCGCCTCGGCTTCACCGAGACGCCGGAATACGGCGAGCGCCATCGTCTTGGCGTGCGAGCTGATTTCGCTCGCTTCGATCATGGCGGCGATGTCGCTGTAGTGGCGGTGATGGTGGTGCTCCTGAGCGGAGACCCCGGCATGAGTGGCGCGTAGGCCGGACCTTCGTACGGTAGCGGGCTCGATACTCCACCCGGGGAGACCGAGCTTGCCCAGTTCTCGCCGCAGTGCGGCGACGTCCAGCCCGGCGTCCAGCAGTGCTCCCAGTACCATGTCTCCGGAGATCCCGGCGGCGCAATCGAAGTAGCAGACTCTCAAACTTCCTCCTTCTTGGCAGTACGGTTGCAGATGGCACGCAGGATGGAACAGGCGAAGTAGGCAGCCCCGAAGCCGTTGTCGATGTTGACCACCGCCACGCCGGAAGCGCAGGAGTTGAGCATGGTGAAGAGGGGGGCCAGCCCGCCCAGGCTGGTACCATAGCCGACGCTGGTCGGTACGGCCACCACGGGGGTGCTTACTAGGCCACCGACGACGCTAGCCAGGGCCCCTTCCATGCCGGCGACGACGATCACGACCGCGGCGCCGGTGATGACGTCCAGATGCGCCAGCAGCCGGTGCAGCCCGGCCACTCCGACGTCGTAAACGTGCTGGACGCGGCAGCCAAAGTGACGGGCCACGACGACGGCCTCCTCGGCGACGGGAGCGTCCGACGTGCCGGCGCTGACGACCACGATGTAGTCGTCGCTGGTCGGCTCCGGTATCTCTCCGACGGCGATGACGCGGGCCATGGGGTAGTATTGCGCCTCCGGCACCTGGGCCTTAACCGCCTCGAAGTGAGCCGAGTCGGCGCGGGTCGCGAGTGCCTTGGAGCCGCCGGCGGTGAGCCGGGACATGATGGCCGCCGTTTGCTCCGGGGTCTTGCTCTCGGCGTACACCACCTCGGGGAAGCCGCGCCGCAGCTGGCGATGATGATCGATGTGGGCGAAGCCGATGTCTTCGAAGGGCAGGCCGCGCAGCTTCTGCTCGGCGGCGGCAAGGGAAAGGTCTCCCGAGCGCACTGCCTCCAGCAGTGCCCGTAGGGTAGGGTCGTTCATCTCAACACCTCATTGAGGCTGCCGGTACGGTAGCCCTGCAGATCCAGGGTTACGTAACGGTAGCCCAGTTCCCGTAGGGCACCTAGCACCGTTTCGCGCTCCGCTAACACCCGCGCCAGGTCCTCGGCGGGGACTTCGATGCGGGCAATGACACCATGGTGGCGCAGACGGTACTGCTTCAGGCCCAGGGCCGCCAGCGCTTCTTCGCCGGCCTCGATGCGCCGGAGAGATTCCTCCGTCAGGGAAGTTCCGTATGGGATGCGCGAGGCGAGGCAGGCGAAGCTGGGCAGATCGGCACTCGGCAGCGCGAGGCTGCGGGAGGCGGCACGTATGTCGCTCTTGGTGAACCCGGCGTCCCGCAGGGGGCTGATGACGCCCAGTTCGGCCGCCGCTCGCGTCCCCGGCCGGTAGTCTTCCGCATCGTCGGCGTTGGTGCCGTCGAGGAGGTGGTGGATGCCCCGAGCGCGCGCCAGGCCCAGCAGCTGGCTGAAACGGCCTTTCTTGCAGACGTAACACCGATCGGGCTGGTTGGCCACGAAGGCCGGATCCGAGAACTCGGACGACTCCACCACCAGGTGCAGCGCTCCGATCTCCGCTGCCCAACGCTTCGCTCGATCCAGTTCGGCCGCCGTCCCCACGGGTGAATGGGCCGTGAGGGCGAGGACGTTTTCTGGGCCGAGGGTGTCCGCCGCTACCCGCAACAGGAAAGTGCTGTCCACTCCGCCTGAGTAGGCGATTGCGACGCGGCCCAAGTCGCGCAGCTGGCTCCGAAGGCTATCCCACTTACGATCTAGCTCTGACAAACGGACCGACTCCTCAACGGGGCAGACTGCATGCCGGGATCATTGGAGGAGGATACCACAACCCGCCGTCCGCCGGTGAATAGCACCCGGGACAGGAGGGCGAGGGAGCGGGACATTGCGCCTCGCTCCCTCAATGGCAACGGCTAGAGAACCGCCACCGCCTCGATCTCGACCAGTGCGTCGAGGGGGATGCGGGCCACCTGCACCGTGGTGCGGGCAGGTGGGTCCGACGGGAAGAACTCGGCGTAGACGGCGTTCATTGCCTTGAAGTCATTCATGTCGGCCAGGAAGACGGTGGTCTTCACAACCTTGGACAGCGACGAGCCGGCGGCCTCCAGGATGGCGGCGATGTTCTGGAGGGTCTGGCGCGTCTGCTCCTCGATGCCCTCCGCCATCTGACGGCTGCTCGGGTTCAGGCCGGCCTGCCCGGCCGTGTAGATAAGGTTTCCCGTCACGACGGCGTGAGAGTACGGACCGACGGCCGGCGGTGCGCCGGGGGCCATGAGCGTTCGTCTGTCGGACATTGCTTCCTCCTTAGGTCTACCTAACCACGATGTTCACGAGCCGGCCGGGGGCGTATATCACCTTCACTACCTGCTTGCCCTCGATGTGACGTTGCGCGCCGGGCGTAGCCAGTGCCAGCGCCTGCACCTCGTCCTCGCTTGATTCGGGATCGACGTCGATTCGATCGCGCACACGCCCATTCACCTGCACCGCCACGGTTACGACGTCGTCCTTGGCCAACTCCTCGTTCCAGACCGGCCACTCCTGCTGGTGGACGCTGTACGGCTTGCCCATTCGCTCCCAGAGCTCCTCGCCGATGTGTGGACAACTCGGCGCCAGCATCAGGACCAGTGCCTCTAGCGCTTCCTGCCAGACGGGGCTGCGAGTCAGAGCGGTCTGCTTCGCCTTGACCAGGTAGTTGTTGTACTCCATCAGGGCGGCAAGCATGGTATTGAAGCGGAAGGCCTCAAAGTCGTCGGTCACCTTGCGGATAGTCTTGTGCATCACCCGCTGCAGGTCGCGCTCGGCACGCGCCATGTCGGCCACCGGCTCGAGCGTCTCTGGGGTCGGATCAACCACGAGCGCCCAGACGCGGCTCAGGAAGCGGTAGATGCCCTCAATGCCGCGGGTGTTCCAGGGCCCGCCTTCGTCCCAGGGGCCGATGAACATCAAGTAGGCGCGCATTGAGTCGGCGCCGGTGCTGCTCACGAAGTCGTCCGGGTTAACCACGTTCCCGCGCGACTTGCTCATCTTCTCGTTGTCTTCGCCCAGAATGATGCCCTGGTTGTAGAGGCGCAGCATGGGCTCATCGAAGTCGAGGATGCCCATGTCGCGGCAGGCCTTGGTGAAGAAGCGGGTGTAAAGCAGGTGCATGGTGGCATGCTCGATGCCGCCGGTGTAGAGATCGACGGGTAGCCAGTACTTGCCCTCCACCGGGTCGATGGGTCCCTGGTCGTACCCGGGGCTGGTGTAGCGCATGTGGTACCAGGACGAGCACATGAAGGTGTCCATGGTATCGGTCTCGCGCTCGGCGGGGCCGCCACAGGTGGGGCAGGTGGTGTAGCGGAAGCCCTCGTGGTAGCGCAGCGGCGACTCGCCGGTGGGCAGGAACTCGGCGTCCTCGGGCAGCAGCACCGGCAGCTGGTCTTCCGGCACGGGCACAGTCCCACACTTCTCGCAGTACACGATGGGGATTGGCGCGCCCCAGTAACGCTGCCGCGAGATCAGCCAGTCGTGCACGCGGTAGTTGATCGTCCGCTTGCCGATGCCGTGCCCTTCCATGTACTCGGCAATTCGGTCCCAGGCGTCAGTCGAGGAGAGCCCGTCGAACTGGCCGGAGTTGACCATGGTGCCGGGCTCCACGTACGCCTCGGTCAGGGGCTTACCGTCCCAGTCGGGCGGCGCGATCACCACCGGGATAGGCAGGCCATAGCGCTGGGCGAAGTCAAAGTCGCGTGTGTCGTGAGCGGGGACGCCCATGATGGCGCCGGTTCCATACCCGGTGAGGACGTAGTCGGCGACGAAGATGGGCACGCGCTCGCCGTTCATGGGGTTGACGGCGTAGGTGCCGATGAAGACGCCGTCTCGCTCACGTTCGGTGCTCAGGCGCTCCACTTCACTCTGGCGGGCAGCCTGCACCCGATACTGATCCACCTCAGCCGCCCGGTCGTTAATGGTTAGCAGGTCCACCAGTTCGTGCTCCGGAGCCAGAACGGCGAAAGTCATGCCGAAGACGGTGTCGGGCCGGGTGGTGAACACCGGGATCTTGAGGTTGCTGTCCGGTATGACCAGGTCGAACTGGACGCCTTCGCTCCGCCCGATCCAGTTGGTCTGCATGGCCCGCACCCTTTCGGGCCACTCGATCTTGCTGAAGTCCAGCAGCTCTTCGGCGTAGTTGGTCATGCGGAACAGCCACTGCTCCAGGTCGCGCTTGACCACCGGAGTGCCGCAGCGTTCGCAGTGGCGGTCTTCGCCCCAGACCTGCTCGCGGGCTAGAGTGGTGTTGCACACCGGGCAGAAGTCCACCGGCGAACGGTCGCGGTATGCGAGGCCGTGCTTGTAGAACTGCAGGAAGAACCACTGCGTCCAGCGGTAGTAGTCCGGCAGACAGCTGACCATCTCGCGGTCCCAGTCGAACATGGCGCCCATGGTCTTGAGCTGTTCGCGCATGCGGGCCACGTTGTCCAGGGTCCATTTCATGGGGTGGATGCCGCGCTTGATGGCGGCATTCTCCGCCGGCAGTCCGAAGGCGTCGAAGCCCATGGGGAAGAGGACATTGTAGCCCTGCATGCGAAGGAAGCGGGCCTTGGCATCGGCGGGGGCCATGGCGTACCAGTGGCCGATGTGCAGGTCGCCACTGGTGTAGGGAAGCATGGTGAGGTAGTAGTATTTGGGCCGGTCGCTTGTGGGTGAGACGTTGTACAGGCGGTCTTCCGCCCAGCGGTCGCGCCACTTGCGCTCGATATCCTGCGGACTGTAGGCCTCGGCCATGTTCCCTCCCGGCGTAAACAGAAGAGCCCCCATCCCATCAGGGACGAGGGCTCTCTCGCGGTACCACCCTGCTTGACGGTGTACCGTGGCTTAGGTGGAGCTGAGGGGATTTGAACCCCTGACCCCTTGTCTGCCAGACAAGTGCTCTCCCACTGAGCTACAGCCCCGAGTTGGTAGTGTGGGCACACCGCCCACTTTAGGTGCGTAACGGGCACCGACCGGCGTCGCCTAGCCTATGCTTCAGCGGCGCGGCTCGGGGGCGAGTTCGACCTTGTGGATGGCCTCTGGCACCCTTGCCGGGGTCTCACCGTTCCACCCGACTCTCTGCGAGGCTGGCCTAGTACTCCCCTTCGTCGCCTTTCCCTGTTCTGTTGATGGAGCTGAGGGGATTCGAACCCCTGACCTCCACAGTGCGATTGTGGCGCTCTCCCAGCTGAGCCACAGCCCCAGGGCGACGATAATGATAGCGCAGCCCCGACG
>JAAYAV010000154.1 GCA_012719195.1 Anaerolineae bacterium
GGGCTCACATCATCCGCCCTCGCCCTGGTCTCCCAGCAGCGTCTCAGCGACGTCCGGGTGCTCCCGGTCGAACTCCCGGATGGCCTGTTGCGCCGCCGCCAGGCGTGCTTCATACGCCTGGCGCACCTGTTCGGCATCGTCGCGACCGGCTTCCAGAGCAGCCTGATGCTCCGCGTCACGCCGGCGCAACAGGCGGTTGTACTCCTCCATGAGGTCCTTACGACGCGCCTCCAGGGCCCGGCGCTGCTGAGACAGTAGCGGCCCCGAGTCGCGCTCCACCCGCTCCAGAGAGCGCAGGATGAGGGTGGTTTCCGCATCGGTGATGCCCACCACCTCCTTGTCGCCGTAGCCGCCACCCAGGTAGTGGGTGGACGCGCCTTGGGGTGGGTCGAGGGGCAGCGGCCGGCTGGGGCCGGGCACGTAGTAACCGTCCACGTACAACTGCAGGGCATAGCTGCCCGGGCTCGTCTCCCGAATGCGGATGTCCACCGTCTGCCCGGATATGTCGCGCTTGCGCAGTATAGTCCGTTCCAAGTGCTCGCTCCTATGGCGCGGGTACGACGGCCGGTTCAGGCCCTCCGCAGCGCCTTTCCGGCGGAGAAGGCTTGTTCCACCCGCTCGCCCAGACGGTAGTACCAGCCGTCCGGCGTGAAGATGAGTGGGTCCAGCCGTCCGGCGTCGATCTTGCCCTCACCGTCCAGGATAGCCTCGTCGGCGTGCGTCTCCAGGATCTCGACCAGGTAGAAGTACCCTGCTCCCGCTTCCACCTTGCGCTCGATCCGGCACTCGAAGTTGAGCGGGCACTCCGCGATGAGCGGCGAGGCTATGCGGGTGGAAGGAAGCAGCGTCCAGCGGCAGGTAGCCGGCTTATCCGGATCGTGGCTGCCCGATACCAGGCCGCAGTAATCCACCGGCACCGCCATATCGCTACGCGGGACGTTAACGGTGAAGCTGCCCTCGGACTCGATGAAAGGCGTGGAGTAGTGGTTCCGGCCGATCTCCAGGGCCATTCTGGGCGGGTCGCCCGAGACGATACCGGCCCAGGCCACCGTCATGACATTGGCGCTCTGGGGGGCCGTCTTCACTGCCACCAGAAGCGCAGGCATGGGGAACAGGCTGGTCGAGGGTCCGAGCGGCTTCTTGGCCATGGCGTGCACCTCCGTCTACGGCTTACCAAACCCGATGTCCGAGTATAGCACCACTTGGCTCGCCCTCGCTTCCAGCCCCGGACCGAGCGCTGCCGGGCGCACGGCGTACTGGCGGAGCAACCAGCGCTCCGCCATACTGGGTGCCGAGGTGTCGCCTTAGGAGTCTGCCCCCATGAACCAGGACCGTGAGTCGAGAGACATCGGAGCCGTAGTCACCGACCTGCTCTCATCGTATGAAACCGCGGGCGCAGTGAACCGGCTCAACGGCGCCGACATTCCTTCCCAGGGCCATATCATCGAGATCATGCTCGCCATCCGCACACTCCTCTTCCCCGGGTACTACGAGGAGCAGCCGGTGGAGTCGTTGGCCCTTCCCTACGTCACCGGCGACCGGGTGGTATGGGTGTTCCGGCATCTGAGCAACGAGATCCACCGTTGCCTCTGCTTCGAGTGCCAGCAGTATGACCGTTGCGACAAGATCCCCGAATGCCGCCGGAAGGCAGCGGCCACCGCTCTGGATCTGCTGCAGGCGCTGCCCGACCTGCGACGCCAGCTGCAGTTGGACGTGCAAGCCACGCTCGACGGTGACCCGGCGGCCGAAAGCGCCAACGAGGTGATCCTCGCCTACCCGGGCATTGCCGCCGTCACCGTCCACCGGGTGGCGCACTTCCTCTGGCAGCGCGAGGTGCCTCTTCTGCCGCGCATCATGAGCGAGTACATCCACCACCGCACCGGCATCGACATCCACCCGGGGGCAACCATCGGTCAGTCGTTCGCCATAGACCACGGCACCGGGGTGGTGATCGGGGAGACCACGCAGATCGGCGATCGGGTGAAGCTGTACCAGGGGGTGACGTTGGGCGCGCTGAGCGTGTCTCGGCGGCTCCGGGGACACAAGCGGCATCCCACCATCGAGAATGACGTGGTAATCTACTCGGGGGCCACCATTCTGGGCGGCGACACCGTCATCGGACAGGGCTCGGTCATCGGCGGCAACGTCTGGCTGGTGGAGTCGGTGCCGCCCCACTGCACCGTCTACAACGCCCAGTCCGCCCAAGAACCGATCGTGTCGCCCCGCGCTCGCCGGAGCGAGGTTCAGGACAGCTAGCCCGAGCGCACCGGTCCATTCATGGCCGGGCCTGGGCCGAGCGCCCATGGCTCGGCTTCTCTCTGCCATGGGAAGGCCGCACTCGCACGATCAATCCTCCGCGCCCGGCCCTCAGTCCGACTGTAGCCAGCGCTCCAGCCAGGCAAAGGCCAGGGCCCGCGCCTCCGCCGGGAAGGAGTGGCGGTTGCCGTGGAAGTAGCAGGAGAAGCGCTCCTCGGCGCCCAGCATCCGGTACACCCGGTTCACCCGCAGCGTCAGCTCCGCCACGGCGTCGGTCGAGGCAAAGCACTCGTCGTTCAGGGCGGTCAGGTTCAAGAACGGCCGGGGCGCGATGAGCGCCACCAGCTCGTGGAAGTCGAATGGAGCCGGCTGCCCACCGAGGAAGATCGGCCGCAGCCGAGGCAGGTACTGGTACCAATGATCGCGCGCCCACTCCAGGCGCCGGTCGTCGCCGGCGAAGGTGGTCACGCCACAGGAAGACACGGCACAGTGCACCCGCTCATCGGCGCCGGCGGTGAACACGGTGCTGTGCGCCCCCAGGCTGTGACCGATCATCCCCAACCGGTCCGCACGCACTTCGGGCCGCTGCTCCAGGAAGTCCAGTCCGCGCTGGAGGTCCCAGATGGTCTTGCCCACGGCGGACCATTCCGGGTAGCGGCGGTAGAGGTCGGCAGTGTCGTAGTGCCGCAGGCCGGGGGTACAGCGCTCCCCCGCGGAGACGTGGTCGGGGGTCAGGGTGACAAAGCCCCGCTGCGCCAGGTCGCGGGCGTAGGCGTAGGCAGGCTCCCCGCCGAGGCCGGCCGGCTCATCTTTGCCCAGGGGCGTAGTCTGGTGCGGGCAGAGGATGCCCGGCACCGGCTCCTTCAGGCCTTCCGGCACCAGTAGCCAGGCGGGAACGCGCTCGCCGACGTCCACGGCGTAGCTCACCCGGTAGCGGGTGTAGCCCTCGCCCACGTGGGTCGCCTCGACGCGCGTTTCCAGGTCGAGCGGCGTGGCGATTGGCGGCTCCCCGGCGATGGCGCGGAAGGCGGACTGTATCTGTGCCCGCCGGCGCTGCCACTGCTCCGGCGTCTCCACTGCCTCCACTCCGGCAGCAGTCTGCAGCCGCAACAGGTCGGCAAGGCAAGGCATGGCGACTCCTGTGTCAAGACAGAGCGAAGGGGCGCACGGCCGTGCGCCCCCACGAATACGCGACCCCGTGCCGCCGCTAGCGCGCCGCCCAGAGCATACCCCGGCGCTGGATCTCCTTCGCCTCGGGCACCTCGAAGTCGGCAGCGACATGCCCGAGCGAGGAGTAGAAGACGCGCCCCTTGCCCCACATGCGCTTCCACACCACCGGCATAACCGTCCCTACAA
>JAAYAV010000155.1 GCA_012719195.1 Anaerolineae bacterium
GGCGAGCAGACGTAGGCCCCTCTTCTCGAAGCGGCCGATGATCTCGCCTACCAGGCCTCGCTGAACGGCGTCGGGCTTTGCCAGTACCAGGGTTCGTTCCATCTAGCCTCCACGGCATCGTGGGATGGGGCACGGTGAAACCGCGCCCGTGTTCCGCTTTTGTTGTGCCGGCGGTCAGGAGTCCAGTTTCTGCAGGACTCGGTGGTATGCCTCGAGGGCTTCGCGATGCCGGCCGGCCCGGGCGCAGGCGTCACCAAGCAACTCCAGCGCGTCCAGGTTGTCGTCCTCGGCAACCATCCCCGTAAGCGCCTCGATCACGCGCTCCAGGGCCTGCTCCGCCTCCACTAAGGGCGCGAAGGCGGGCAAAGCGGCCTCCACTCCTTGCTCCCGGTAGGCGGTCTCTGCTTCCGCTAGCGCCGCTTCGACGGCGGCGTCGTCCAGAGACGGCGCGGGCCGGGTCGACGGGGGCAGGCTCTCCAACCACTCGTCGGTGTCGGGCGCGTCCGGTTCCTCCACCGCCGCCGGTTCCGTCTCCGGCGGGGCGAACTCGATGACGGTGCCGGACTCCGGCTCGTCCACCGAGTCGACGGGGGCTTCCTCCGCATGCGACTCCGCCGGTGGTTCCTGCTCCAGCAGCCAGTCGGGCAACTCCAGATCCAGGTCGTCGCCTGCGTCTCCGGCGGTGGTCAGGCCGAGCAGGTAGGCAGGCACCTCGATGCTGGGGTCGGCCGGTGGGAGGGGCGCGTCGGCTCCGAAGATGCGTTGGGCGTATTCGCCGAGCGGGTCGGCAAGCGCCGCCTGCTGGAGGAACTGGTCGGCGTGTTGGCCCAGGCCCTCGGCCTGGAGTGCGGCCGCCATGATGAGGTTGGCCTTGATGGACTGAGGCCGGTACTGCAGCACGGTCTCGCACTCGGCCTTGGCCTCGGCGGCCTGGCCTTCGCGCCAGAGAGCCTCCGCAAGGCCCAGGCGAACGTCAATTCGGTCCGGTTCGTCGTGCAGGACGGCCTGGAACTCGGCCAGCGCCCGCGACGGCATCTCGCTGCGAGCGTAGATGCGTGCCAGGGCGGCGCGGCTGATCTTGAGCTTGCCCGAGTCGGCTTGGCCGGTGCGCTGGTAGAGACGGATCAGCTCGCCGCGCACCTCCTCGCTATGGGGGGCCAGTTCCGAGGCTCGGCGGAGGTGACTGAGAGCCTGATCGAGGCTGCCGCTATGCTCGGCGATGAGGCCCAGGCCGGCGTAGGAGACGAAATCCTCGGGATCTAGTTCCAGCACGACGGAGAAGGCGGCTTGGGCCTCGTCCGCCAGGTCGTTCTCCCAGAGAGCCTCGCCGAGGATGCGGCGGGCCTGCACGCAGTGGGGGTACTCGCCGAGGACGACGCGCGCGATGGCAGCACCGTCATCGTAGCGGCGCTCCTCGATGCACCGCCGTATGGCTTCCAGGGACTTGGTCAGGGTTACACGAGCCATTGTGCTCCTCAGGCGCGGCCGCCGGGCGCGGCATCACAAGCGCAGGGTCCATTCTATGTGGTGCCTAGGCGTCGGGCAAGAGCACCGGGGCCAAAGGAGAGCCACCGCCTAGGCGGTGGCTCGGAGGTGGAGATGGCGGGATTCGAACCCGCGTCCAGAAGATTCATCGGAGAACCAGCTACAGGCTTAGTCGACCTTTGTTGTCTCGCCCCCTGCCGACCCGATCGACGGGGTGACAGAGCGCCAGTCGATTATCTTTCTGCCCCCTTATCGACGTGGGGGGACAGGCATTCCGGTTTGTGTTTTCGCCCCGTGGCCCGCTCCGGAATGGCCTACCTCGGGACCTAGCCGCGCTGTGTGGCGGCTACAGCTCCGGTCCTACCGCTTACGCGGCGAGAGCCAGAGCCTGATTCTGATTCTGAGTGCCAGTTAATTGGCTTGCCCGTTTTGACGGAGACGAGCGCTCCGGCCTGCGTTTCGCCGACAGCCTCCCCTGTCGAGACCTTTCATCCCCAGTGTGACAGTATTATACCACATCACACCTACGTGGCCAAGGCCGCCGAGGGGGCGGCTCCGCGGCGGATCCGATCTAGCCGGGGGGCCGGCTCCGCTGACGCATTTCTCGTTGCGCCCGGCACCCAGGGGAGTGCCGTCTACGGCGTAGGACGCGGCAGCGGGCTCGAGCGCCGGGCGCCGGTTCGCCCTTGTGTATGCTATACTGGCGCGATCAGGAGTTAGGTGATGAGCATTAGTCGAAGACGGTTGGTTCGAGGTACTGGAATCCTGGCGGCGTCATCGCTGCTGGCTGCGCTTGGCTCCGCCTGTGGAGCGCGACAGCCGGAGCCCACCCCCACTACGCCATCCGGCACTGAACCTACTAGCGTGCCCGCGCCTGTAGCCACTGCCACAGCCACAGCTGTCCCCCCGCCTGCTGCAGTGCCCACCCCTGGTCTGACGCCGGCGGAGGAGCGCGTGGCCATCCCTCCGAAGCAGCGGGTCACCACGCGCTTCCCGAGCCTGGACCTGGGTTACCGGCCCGAGGTGTCGCTGGAGGAATGGTACCTGGACGTGAGCGGCGCGGTGGAGAACCCGGTGACGCTCACATGGGACGACTTCCGCGCCCTGCCGCGGGTGGAGCGCGTCTGGGGCTTCCACTGCGTCACCGGGTGGACCAAGCTGGACGTGGCCTGGGAAGGGGTGCTGTTCAGCGATATCATCGCGCTGACGCGACCGGTCGCCGAGGTGTCGGCCATCATCCTGGAAGGTCGGGACGAGTACACCAGCAACCTGATCCACCGCGACGCTCTGCTGGAGGAGGCTCTGCTCGCCGACACTCTGGAGGGCGAGCCGTTGCCGCTGGAGCACGGCGCGCCGGTGCGAGCGGTGGTTCCCTATCTCTATGGATGGAAGAGCTGCAAGTTCCTGGAGCGGATACGCTTTGAGGTTGAGGACGACCCCGGCTACTGGGAGCGGCGCGGCTACCACAACCGCGGCGACCCCTGGCGCGAGGAGCGCTTCGCCGGGCGAGGAGGCGGATAGGATGGGGATGAACCGAAGAAGGGCGCTGGCGGTCCTGGGGAGTTCGACGTTGATCGCGGCCTGCGGCACTAGGAGGCAGCCGCGCCCGGTACCCACCGGCTCTCCGGCAGTGCCGAGTGCCCCGCCTGCGGCAACGCCGGCAGTTCCACCGGCGCCCGACACTAGAACGCCCGAGGTCGCAGCAGCATCCGGGCCGTCACCACATTTGGTGGTGGCGCGGGGCGAGTCCCCGGCGGCCATCACGGAGGCGGCGGTGGCGGCGCTGGGTGGAATGGGGCGTTTCGTCCTCCCGGGCCAGAACGTCATCGTCAAGCCCAACATCTGTGTGGCTTACCACGGGCCCGAGTACGCGGCCACCACCAATCCTGAGGTCGTCGCGACACTGGTGCGGCTGGCGAGCGAGGCCGGAGCGGCCCGGGTGCGAGTGATGGACTACCCCTTCGGCGGCTCCGCCAAGGATGCCTACGCCATCAGCGGCATCCAGGCAGCGGTGGAGGCGGCGGGTGGCGAGATGGAGCTGATGGCGCGGGTGAAGTACGAGGAAGTGGACTTCCCGGCGGAGTGCCGCGACATTCGCCGCTGGGTGGTGTACAAGGACGCCTTGGAGGCGGACGTCATCATCAACGTGCCTATCGCCAAGCACCACGGCATCGCGACGCTGACGCTCGGGGCCAAGAACCTGATGGGCCTGGTGGAGAACCGCAACCTGATTCACGTGAACCTGCACCAGCGGGTGGCGGATCTGCTGGCCTTCTTCCGGCCGGCGCTGACGGTGATGGACGCGGTGCGCATCCTGACGGATCACGGACCGTCGGGCGGGAACCTGGACGACGTGCAGCAGATGAACACGGTCATCGCCAGCCATGATCCAGTGGCGGTGGACGCCTACACCACCCGCTTCTTCCCCTTCGCCGACGTGGACAAGGTAGCCTACATTCGGAACGCGGCCGATATGGGCCTCGGCAGCCTGGACGTGGAGGCGCTTGAGGTCCAGGAGATGACTGTCTAGGAGCGGGCGCGTCTAGTGTCGGCGGGCGGATGCCGGAGGACCGATGCAGCTGATTTCCAGACGATGGGTCCGGGCCGCGGTGCAGGGGCTGGCGTTCGCGCTCTTCCTGCTGCTCTTCGTGCTGTCGGCGGTGCGGTCATTCCCCGGGGGACCGCTGCGTCTCTTCTTCATGCTGGACCCGCTTACCGGTCTGGTGACCTCGATAAGCGCGCGCGTACTGATCCCCGGAGCGCTGGTCGGTCTGGTCACGCTCGCCCTCACGCTGGCGTTGGGTAGAGTGTGGTGCGGCTGGCTCTGTCCGCTGGGTAGCACCCTCGACACGGTCTCGATCCGGCCGCGCCGGACCGGTCCCCGGCCCGACTCCTTGCGCTTCCTGAAGCACTTCTTGCTGGTGACGCTACTGGCGATGGCGCTGCTGGGGAGCACGTTCCTCTTGCTGCTGGACCCCATATCGCTCTCGACGCGCACGCTGGCGGTGGCGGTGTGGCCGGCGCTGAGCGTGGCCTTCTCGGCGGCGCAGGGCTTCCTCTATCGCCTGGGGGTGCTGCAGGGCCCTTTGGTGGATCTGGAGATCCTGCTCCGCGACGGCATCCTGCCGGACTTCCAGCCGCTGTACCGGTTGGGCCTGGTGGTGGGGATGCTGGGAATGGGCGTGGTGGCGCTGGAGGGGCTAGGAGCGCGCTTCTGGTGCCGGTCGGTGTGCCCGCTGGGAGCTCTGCTGGCCCTCACCTCCAAGGCCGCGGTGGTGAAGCGGCGGGTGAACGCCAACTGCA
>JAAYAV010000156.1 GCA_012719195.1 Anaerolineae bacterium
CCACCCAACAGAATCTTGCCGTCGGGCTGCACGGCGATGGCCAGAACTTGGGCGTTGATGCCGGGGTCCACGAGGGTGGTGTCCAGCGAGCCGCCCGGGTTGAGCCTGCCGAGCCGCTGGCGCGGTTCGCCGCCTAAGGTGGTGAAGTTGCCGCCCACCAGGATCTTGCCGTCGGGCTGCACCGCGAGGGCCGCTACCGCCTCGTTGGCGCCCGGGTTGAAGCCGTCGTCAGGCGACTGGGCCTGGGCCGGCAGGGGCGGGAGAGCGATCACAAGCGAGCCGAGAAGCAGAACTAGAGCGGCGAGTGCTCGAAGGGGGGCGGAGAACGGCGAACGTACGGTGAGTAGTGTAGTCATCAGCTCCTGCGGTTAGTACATGATAATCGTGTATACACCAACAGCCCGGCTCAGGCCAGTGGTCCATCGGAGCCATTGGTGTGGCAGAAGTGCTTCTAGTGCCATCGGGCTCGGTGGAACATGTGACACGGAGAAGGGGCGCCCCTCTGCTGGAGCGCCCCCTCGGTGCTGCCGGTTGCCGGCAGTGGTGCGTCGCTAGTCCGAGGCTCTCAGGACCAGCGGCAGGTAGGTTGAGTCGCCGGCTGGGGCACAGCGACTTCTCCGGCCCAATGACGATGACGATGGCGCGGGCTCTGCGGCCGGCCGTACCGGTTGCGCCCTGGGGTAGCGGGGATGAAGGAACGCACCGTGACCGCTATGATGGTGGGCGAGCCGGCCGCGCCAGGGACCGTCCCCGCGCGGCCAGGCCTCGGCTGTGGAGGTCACCATGCGACCGACTAAGATCGTCCTCATCGGAGCCGCCAGCGCCAGCTTCGGCCCGGCCATGATCGCCGATGCCGTGCTTACCCCCGGGCTGCAGGGCAGCACCCTCGCCCTGGTGGATACCGACGCCGCCCGGCTGGAGGTGATGGCTGCCTACGCCCGCCGCCTCAACGAGGCGCTCGGCGCCGGCCTGCTCATCGAGTCGGCCACCGATCGCGCCGAGGCCCTGCCCGGGGCCGAGTTCGTCATCGTCTCCATCGCCGTCAAGCGCGATGAACTGTGGAAGCTGGACTTCCAGATCCCCCTCAAGCACGGCATCAAGCAGGTGCTGGGCGAAAACGGGGGTCCGGGCGGCCTCTCGCACGCCCTGCGCAACATCCCCATCGTGCTGGATATCGCCCGGGACGTGGAACGGCTGGCGTCCGACGCCCTCTTGCTGAGCTTCACCAACCCGGAGAGCCGCATCTGCCTGGCGCTGAACCGCTACACCGATCTCAGCTGCGTCGGGCTCTGCCACGGCATCGGCTCCGGCTACCGCAGCATCGCGACGCTCACCGGCGTCCCCGCCGACGATCTGATCGGTATCGCCGCCGGTCTTAACCACTTCGCCTGGTTCACCGACATCCGCCGCCGCAGCACGGGCGAGGACGTCTATCCGCTGCTGCGCGAGATGGACCGCGAGTACGACCCCTCGTATCTGCCGCTCACCCGGCGCATGTTCCGGAGCTTCGGCCTCTACCCGCACCCCAGCGACGACCATATCGGCGAGTACCTGCCCTACGCCTGGGAGGAGTGCGGTCTGGAAGGCTACGACTTCGCCCGCGCCGACCGCGGGCGGGCCGAGGCCTGGGCGCACGTGTCGGCGGTGGCGCGGGGCGAGGAGGCGGTGCCCGCACCGCCACAGCTGCATCGGTCCGGTGAGCTGGCCTTCCCCATCATCGCCTCCGTGCTGGAGAACCGGCACGCCCTCATCGAGGCGGTGAACATCCCCAACGCCGGGCTGATCGCGGGCCTGCCCGACTGGGCGGTGGTGGAGGTGCCGGCGGTGGCGGGGGCGGATGGGGTCCGCGGGGTGGCAATCGGCGAGCTGCCCGCCGGGATCACCGCCCTGCTCAGCGCCCAGGCGCATGTGCAGGACCTGGTGGTGGAGGCGGCCGTGCACGGCTCGCGGGAGTTGGCGCTGCAGGCCCTCCTGGCCGACCCGGTGGTGCACAGCGCGGAGGCCGCCGAACG
>JAAYAV010000157.1 GCA_012719195.1 Anaerolineae bacterium
CCCTACACGTCCAGCGTCGAAGAGATCCTGGCCAACCCAGCCGTGGACGTGGTCTACATCGCCACGCCCACTTTCGTACACAAGGAACAAGCCATCGCGGCGGCCCAGGCCGGCAAGCACGTCTTGGTGGAGAAGCCGCTCGGCCTCAACTTGGCGGAGGGACAGGCCGTCCTCGACGCTTGCGACGCCGCCGGCGTGAAGTGCGCCAGCGGCTACCTGATGCGCTTCCACGGGGCACACCTAGAAGTGAGGCGCCTGATTGAGGCGGGCGAGTTGGGCGAGATCACTTTCGGTCGGGCCCAGCTCACCTGCTGGTACCCGGACATGCCGGGAGCCTGGCGCCAGGAGTGGCGGCTGGGCGGGGGCGGGGCCCTGGTGGACATGGGCACGCACTGCTTGGACCTCCTGGAGTGGCTCATCGCGCCCATAGACCGCGTGGCCGCCCTCTCTGATACGCTCACCTTCGACTATGAGGTCGAGGACTCGGCAACAGTGCTGGTCCACTTCGCCAACGGTGCTCACGGCGTGGTTGATGCCAACTTCAACGTTCCCGATGACGCGGCACAGAACGTGCTCGAGATTCGCGGCACCAAAGGCGCCATCTACGCCGACCATACCATCGGTCAGGACGCCGGCGGAACCCTGCGCGTGTACGTCCCAGGCGGCGTGGCCGGGTACAACGCGGCCCAGGTGCGTGAAGGCCAGGACATCGGGGTCACCGTACCCTTCGAGCGCATCAACATGTACCGGGCCGAGGCGGAGGCATTCGTCCGCGCCATTGAGAGCGGTTCCGAGCCGCCCGTGAGTGGCCGGGTGGGTCTCAGGGCCCTCGAGATCACCCTGCGGGCCTACGAGGCCGCACGCCAAGGCCGCTTTCTCGCCGTCTGACGTCACCCCTGTAGGGAGGATTGTGCAGCCATGAGCTACCGCGTGGGCGTAGTTGGTCTTCGTCGCGGCCTGGGGCTGGCCCGCGTTTTCGATGCCGTACCCGATTGCTCGGTGACGGCCGTGTGCGACACCAATGCGGCCACTCTCGGCCGTGCTTCGGACGAATTCCCCGGTGCGACCGCTTTCGACGAATACGGGGCTATGCTCGAATCCGGGGTGGATATCGTGGCCGTCGCGACGCCGATCCCGGTGCACCGCGATCAGACGGTGGCCGCGCTAGAAGCGGGCTGTCACGTGCTGCAGGAAGTAACGCTGGCGGACAGCGTCGAGGCCTGCCGCGATATCGTTAGGGCGGTGAAGGCGCACCCCCGCCAGAAGTTCATGATGGCGGAGAACTGCTGCTACTGGGCCCACATCATGTCCTGGGCCGAGATGTGGAAGCAGGGCCTCTTGGGGGACTTCGTCTACGCCGAGGCTGAATATGTACACGACGTGCGCGGGCTGCTCCGCAACCCGGACGGCAGCCCCACCTGGCGTGCCTTCCGGCCGCCGATCATCTACTGTACCCACAGCTTCGGCCCCCTGGTCAAGATCACGGGTCAGCGGCCGGTCTCCGTCTCCGCGCTGCACACGGGCAGCAATATGGAGCCGGACCTGCCCACCTTCTTCGACTTCGAGGTCGCCATCGTGCAGACCGAAAGCCACGGGGTGATCAAGCTGCTCCGCGGCCAGGGCATGAAGCGCGAGCCGGCCTTTCACTACTACTCGATCTACGGCACCAAGGGCACACTGGAAACCACCAGGCCGCCGCAGACCGCGCGCACCAACGCCTATCTGGAGGCGGTGCCCCACCTGCACAACATGATCGAGTTACCCCTGAACACAGACGTCCCCGGGCTGGGACGCGAGGCAGCCCTGGGTGGCCACGGTACCGCCGAGTACTTCATGATCGGCGACTTCATGGACGCGGTGCGAAACGACACACCCACGCCCATTGACGTGCATATGGCCTGGGACATTTCGGTCACCGGCCTCTGCGCCCACGAGAGTGCCACTAAGGGCGGAGCGGCGGTGCGCATACCCCACTGGGACGAGTAGACGGCCGCACCGGGCGCCGTACCTTGAGGAGAGGAACGATGGAGAAGCTGGCTGTTGATGGTGGACCGAAGGCCGTTCGGGGCAAGTTGCCTGGTTGGCCCCAGTTCAGCGAGGAGGCCATTCAGGCGGTGGAGCAGGTCCTGCGCTCCGGCAAGGTCAACTACTGGACCGGGCGCAAGGGGATGGAGTTCGAGAAGGCCTACGCACAGTGGCAGGGCAGCAAGTACGCCATCGCCGTCTCCAACGGTACGGCGGCGCTGCACACGGCCCTGAGCGCGTTGGGAGTCGGACCGGGCGACGAGGTGATCGTGCCCAGCTACACCTTCATCGCCACCAGCTTCTCGGTGGTGCAGGCAGGAGCTATCCCTCGCTTCGCTGACGTGAACCGCGATGATCATTGCATCAGCGTGGAGTCGGCAGCGAAGCTGATCAACGAGCGCACCAAGGCCATCATCCCGGTGCACCTGTACGGCAACGTGACCGACATGGATCCGGTGCTGGCCCTGGCGAAGAAGCACAACCTCTACGTCATCGAGGACAACGCCGAGGCCTTCGGCGGCGAGTACAAGGGCAAGAAGACGGGCACCTGGGGCCACATCAACGCCTGTTCCTTCTGCCAGAACAAGACCTTCAC
>JAAYAV010000158.1 GCA_012719195.1 Anaerolineae bacterium
ACGCTGGACGTCTATCTCAACGACGTCGCCTACTGGCGCAACGTGCCGGTGCGGGTGTGGGAGTACACCATCGGCGGCTACCAGGTGATGAAGAAGTGGCTCAGCTACCGGGAGAAGGCGCTCCTGGGGCGTGGCCTGCGCTCCGATGAGGTGCGCGAGGTGCAGCACATGGCGCGGCGCATCGGAGCGCTCCTGCTGCTGGGCCCGGCGCTGGACGCGAACTACCGGGCGGTCAAGCCAGACGCGTACCCCTGGCCGCGGTAGCGGCGCGGGCGCACGGCTGTGAGCCCCTACGCGGACGTGCGCGTTGTGCCAGCTCCGGCAGCCCGCGAAGGCGGGCTTTGCTCACCCGTAGCGCCGCGGCTTCAGCCCGGCGAGCCCTATGGCGGCGCGGCAATGCCGGTCGAACGGCCCCCAGGGCCTATACTCCGGGAGTCTGCGCCTCGCGGGCCTCGCCCCAGCCGCCGTCGATCAGGTGGTCGGCCACATCGTCGAGGGTCTCGAAGGGCACGGCGGGGATGTCGTTCTCGCGGCAGTAGCGGAGCAGGCTGCCGGTGGCGAAGAGGAGGTCGCCCGGCTCGGCCTCGGCCCTGAACGTGTCGGCCAGGCAGAAGTCGGTGGAGCCGTCGCCCAGGTAGGCCACCTGGTAGCCGCGGCCCTTCCACTCCCGCCACACCACCGGCTTGCAGCCGGCACAGGGGGGCAGGAAGCGGGTGCAGCCGGGCAGAGTGGTGTCCAGGAACTGAAGCTGGGGAAGGCCGCCGCCATCGAAGCGCATGGTGTTAGCGGTGTAGGGCACCGGGAGCCCGCGCTGGTGCAGCACGCGCTCGATGAAGTAATCGAACCCGGCGCTGAGCACATGGAACTCCCAGCCTCGCTCCTGGGCCGCCCGCACCAGCCGCTCCGTGCCCGGGGAGATGGTCACCCTCTCCAGGAAAGCGTCAATGTCGGCCTGGGTGTAGCCGAGGGCCTCGAACTCCAGCTCATAGCAGGTGACGTGGTTAATCTCGCCTGCCAGCCACATCTCCTCCACCTCGGCCCAGCGCTCCGGGATCGCCTCCCGGCACATGGTGTCGGTGATGTCCATGGTGGTTATGGTACCGTCGAAGTCGGACAGAATGACTCTCTTCATAAAGCGTCGGGGTTCCCTTCCGTCCGGGACACCACCGTGCCCCGGACCATAGTGAGTTGCACTTGCAGGTCCTGGTTGAGGACGACGAGGTCGGCGTCCAGGCCGCAGGCCACGCTGCCCTTGCGGTGGGCGAGACCGATGCTTCGGGCCGGTGTAGCGGCGGCCATGGTGAGGGCGTCGCCCAGGGGGATGCCGGCGGACACCAAGTTGCGTAGGCCGCGGTCCATGGTGAGGACGCTCCCTGCCACCGTGCCGTCCGGCAGTTGCACCAGCCCCTGGCGCACGGTGATGCGGCGTCCGTCCCAGTCGTGCTCGCCCTCGGGCAGGCCGGCGGCGGGCATGGCGTCGGTGATGAGCGCCATGCGCCCGGGCCCCTTGACGCGGGCGATGATGCGGACGGCGGCCGGGTGCAGATGGATGTAGTCCAGGATCGTCTCGGCGGTGATCTCGTCGCGGCTGAGGACGGCGCCGGCGGTGTCCAGCCAGCGGTGGTGGAAGCCGCCCATGGCGTTGAACAGGTGGGTGGCGTGGGTCAGGCCGGCGGCGACGGCAGCCATCACCTGGTCGTAGGTGGCGTGGGAGTGGCCCACGCTCAGTGTCAGGCCGCGAGCGCGGGCGCCGGCGATGTACTCCAGTGCCCCCTCGAGTTCGGGAGCGAGGGAGACCAGGCGCAGTTCCGGGCAAACATCCAGCCAGCAGTCGAGTTCCGCTAGGCTGGGCCGGCGCAGGTGCTCGGCAGCCTGGGCGCCGGCGGCGTCGGGGTTGAAGTAGGGCCCCTCGGCCTGCGCCCCCAGCAGTTCGGCGCCGCCGTCCGCGCCCACCGCCCGGTGGACCAGGTCCAGAGCGCGCCGGGTGGCGGCGGGTGAGGCGGTGGCGACGGTGGCGAGGAAGGAGGTCGTGCCGTGGGCGGCCTTGAAGGCGGCGGCGCGGCGCAGGTCGGCGATGGTGTTATCCGCGCCGTTGAAGTCCATCCCGGCGGCCCCGTGGCAGTGGATGTCCATGAAGCCGGGGGCGATGTAACCGCCTTGGACGTCAATGACCTCGGCGCCGGTGGGAATCGCCACCATCCGCCGAGGCCCAACTGCGACCACTCTGTGTCCCTCGACGAGGACGGCCCCGTCGGGGATTTCTCTGGCGGGGGTGAATACCGTCCCCCCGACGACGGCGATCACGCCATGCTCTCGTGCAGCTCCAGTACTGGCTGTACCAAGTCGCGGAGCAGGCGGTCACGAGTCTCGTTGCGCTCGTAGAGCACCGAGCCGCGCAGGAGGGCGTCGTAGAGGGGATGCCCGGCGATGCTCAGTTCCTCGGTCAGTTCGCCCTCGCTGTAGAGGATGACCAGAACGACGCCGTCGCTGAGGCGATCCACGGTGGACCACTCCAGGGTACCGTCGTCCACGACGAGCACGTGCTCCAGGTCGTGGGTCATGGAGCCACCCTTCTCCCCGAGAGGGTCGATGCTCATCACCAGGAGGGGGTCGTAACGCTTCAAGGCAGCAACGAACTGGCGCAGCCGCTTGCTTCGCCGCTCGCCCGGGTAGTTGTCAGTTCGTAGCGCCAAGAGGTTGTCTGGCAGCATGGGGCTCTATCCTGGTTCGCTAGTGCGGCAGAGATAGCCGTTGATCGCGTCGAGCAAGGCCACCTCGTCTTCGAGGGGGAGGGCCGCGTCGTCGAACAGGTACCAGTGCTCGGTATGATACGTGCTTTCGCTCGGTTCCAGCAACACGAGCGGGCCCAGACTCTCCAGTTCGAGCATCTCCGGGTTGGTGTAGCACTCCACCGTGCAGCCATTGTCGGGGTAGTCGGCGAAGACGTCCACTGAAAATCGCTTCAGGAACAACTGCTGCCCGAGGACGTAGGCGGCCCAACCGCCGTCGTTGTTGAGGCCGATCTTGATGGGCCCCGCCGCGTCGACTGACTGGCGCAGCACGATGAGTTCGCGCCCGAAGGTGAGGCGGGGATCGGTGAGGTCGGTGTAGGGCCACAGGACCAGGGTGCGGTTGGGCAGCAGGTTCTGGGGATCCTGGGCGGTGGCGGCTTGCAGGACGGCGGCGCCGCCGGGAGCCATCACCGACAGGGCCCAGGGCGCCAACTCCACCGGCCAGAGGCCCTCGTTGGTGAGGTTGTGCTCCACCTCGAAGTAGCCCTCGCCCAGGCTGAGGCGGATGGACTTGGCGATGCCGGTGGGCGGCTCCACCGGCTGGGCCACGCTCACCCAGTCTTCGCCCGTCTCGACGAGGCACGGGTCGTTGTCGGGGTAGTAGGAGCGAGGGAGGCTCTCGGGCGAGTGCCAGAGGCGGTGTCCGCCGTAGAGGTGCCAGTCGCCGTAGGGGGTGGTCTGGGAGTGCTTTGGCAACTCGGCGAAGAGATTGGGGCCACCGACGAAGCCGAGGCGCACGACCCGGGGGCCGATGTCGGCAGCAACGATGACCTCGCGCGAGCCGTCCGACAGGCGGTAGTTCGTAGGACGACCGCCGAAGGCCACCGTCTCCACCATGATGCCCCTCCCTCTGCAACTCTCCCGCTGCACCATTCTAGCAGACATAAATCGAGTTGTCATGCCCCCAGGGCCCGAATTTGGGGGCAATTCGCACGAATCGGCCCCGAAACACAGACGACTTGGGTTGTGTGCTGCCGCCGGCGCCCACGGGAAGGGGGGAGAACACGCAGGAGACCATGGACAGGAGGCGAATGCTGACCCGGGGAAGCGAGGTGAGCCGGCGGCCGGGCAGCCCCGAGCCCCCGAGGTTGGGAGCATGTGCGCCAACCAGATGCCGCACAGAGTCCATCGCGGGTGCTTGCGGGACCAACCCAACCCCCCGCTCGGAAGGCGCTTCGCTGGCCTGGCTGCCCCCTCGCCCAAGTAAGAATGAAGGGGG
>JAAYAV010000159.1 GCA_012719195.1 Anaerolineae bacterium
AACTCCAGCGCCGCGTTCTTCTCTGCCGCCGTAGTCTCCTGCCCCATCCAGATGGTGAAGGGGAAGTCAAACCAGGTGATGTACTCCGGGTAGATGATGCGTAGCGGCTCCTGCCAGCGCGCCTGGATGCCCTCCATGTGCGACAGCAGGTCGCTCTCCAACAACTGGCCGCCATCGCCCATGGAGTAGCCGAAGAGGGCCAGGTCCTCGGCCGAATAGGCGCTCAGGCTGGAGAAATCCGTCACCGCCCCCATGAGCTCGCCCAACCAGGTCTGGAACTCGGGGGCCGCCACCTCCTCCACGCCGATGCGTGTGGTGCCGTGGTACTCTCCCGCCGCCGCCACCATGGCCGCCAGGCCGCCCACGTTCCGCTGCGGGTTGGGGACGACCAGCTTGAAGTAGCCCCAGCCCGCCTCGCCGCCCAGCTCGGGCCAGCCGCCCCTGGCGGTGGCAGCATCGTATATGGTGCGCCAGTTGATGGTGCCGAACTTCTCTTCCAGCACCTGGGCGCGGCTCGAGTAGATCCCCCAGGTGAAGAGCGAGGTGGCGATGGGCCGGGCGCGATACTCACCGTCGGTCAGGAACACGTCCCGGCCCAGCTTCTGCTTCTGCGTCAGGTTGACCAGTTCGACCAGGTACCGGCTGTCCGGGATCCATACGGTGGGGACAGGATCGAACTCACCCCGGTCGAACCGGCTCTTGGCGGTGAGCCCGTCCACGGCGGTCACCTGGACGGCTATGGGCACTCCGTTGAGCCGACGACCCTCGGCGTTGAAAGACTCGGCCGCGCCCCGCACCCACTCCTCCACCGGCAGGGCACAGGCTACCCGGACCTCCAGCAGCTCCTGCTTCTCCGGCTCCAGGGTGGTGTCGTCGCCTTGGAGCAGCAAGGACACGCCAACGATGACGACAGCCGCCACCACCACAAGCACGAAGACCAGTCTAGTCTTGTTCATATGCCACCTTGAGCCCGGGTTGCCACGCTACCCCGGCCGCCCTACTGGTTCAGCCCCAGACGACGCCGGCGCGCCGCCAACTGCCCGTCTATCTCGCGCCGATCCAGGATCTCGTCCATCTGCGCGTCCAGCCGCCCGGCCGCCATCTCGCTCCGTGCCTGGGCCTTGTCCAGCCGCGCCCGGATGGAGTCCGCCACCCGCGAGATGTCGGTGTCGCCCAGGCCTACCAGCGAGTCCAGCGACTCCATGGTCTTCTGGGCAATCTCCTTGGACTTGGCCAACTCCAGTAGCGCCTGCAGTTCCTGGCGCTCCTGACGGACTACGGTCAGCCGTGCCTCCAGCTTCAGCCGCGCGTCCTGCAACTGCTGGAACTCCTTGCGCTGCCGCTCAACCTGCTCGCCGTAGCTCTCTGCCAGGCGCTTGGTCGAGTTGAGCTTGCTCTGCGCGGCGACGGCCAGGTCTTCCCGGCCCTCCACCAGCAGGATATCGATGTTCTGGTCGAGCTCATCGGCCTTGCCCTGGTACTCGCCGTACTTTCGCTCCAGGGTCTTGAGCTGGCCACCCACCGTGGCCACGGCGTCTTCAAGATCAGCCAGACTGTCCTCCACCTGGCGGATGTACTGATCCACCACTGCCAGCGAGTTGGACTGCAACGCCCTATCTACCAGGGCATGAAGGTTGGCGCTGATGAGTGTCTGTACTTTCTCGAACAGCGAAGCCATGGTTGACCTCCACTCCTGCCT
Source organism: Anaerolineae bacterium (assembly GCA_012719195.1). Lineage (GTDB taxonomy): Bacteria > Chloroflexota > Anaerolineae > DRVO01 > DRVO01 > Ch71. The sequence goes on from JAAYAV010000159.1 coordinate 1,700, forward strand.
AGTCTATCTGACGGTCGTTCCTCAGCGGACCAGTAGCTCGAGACTCGTCGCCGGGACGCTGAGCCTCTTGCCTCCCGATTGTACGATTGCTTCGCCGGTGCCTGCCAGTACCTCCAGCACCGGCCCCACTGTGCCCACGTGCTGCCCGGCGGCCACATGCACCAGGCAACCGGCCTCCACTTGCCCGCTGCCAGGGCCCACCGGAGGCCTGTCGCTGTCGCCCTCCGTAGGAACGAACACCCAGCAGCGCCCACCGCGGCTGGCGGCGTATACGACCAAGCCGGCGATCTGGTTGAGCAGATCGAAAGCGGCTCGGGCCATGGGCAGCCGGCCGAACCCCTGCACCACCGCCACCGGGAGGGGCAGCGTTCCTCGCGCCCAGGCGGGAGGCGCTCCGCCCACCACCACACCATGAGCGCCCAGCTCGGCCGCCCGCACCAGAGCCGCCACGTCCTCCCCGATGCCGGCCACGATCACCGTGCCGTGCACCGTGGCGTCCAGGTGCTCCGGCCGCAGCACGCGCTCCGGTACCGGTCCGGCCATCTTGAGAGGGCCGCTGAAGTCGCGCCCCAGGAGCGTCGCCCCCAGCACCAACGCGCCCGTCCCCTCTACCTCGAGTCCGGTCCCGGGAAAGACCTCCACCACTCTGCCCGGCAGGCAGCCGCTCACCGGCGCCTCCACCGGGAACCCCTCCAGGACCGCCATTCCCGCCCCCAGAGCCATGGCCCGCGCGTCCACAGGGGCACGCACCTCGCGCGCTCGCGGCCAGCCACTCTTGCGGGCCAGCACTTCCCCGCCACGCACCGACTGGCCTTCCTTCACGACCAAGTGCTCGAGCACCCGGCGCGGCGTCTCCTTAAGCGGCGACGCCAGATCCACCACCGATACCGGGCCCCGTTGGACCACGTAGCCGACGACGTCCGTCGGCCGGACGGCATCGCCGTTGTTCACCACCACCCGCCCGGGCAATGGCAGCAGGAATCGCTCCCGGTAGGTGCAGCCAGGCGAGATGATCATCTCCGGCGCGAAGGCCATCTACTTGGCCTCCAGAGCGGCCAGCCAGCGGCCCAACGCCGCCACCCGCTCCGTAGGCCCGCTCGGGACTTCTAGGGGGCGACCGCGACCGTCGAGGATCAATCCCAGCGCGCCACCCTCCACCTCAACCTCCAGCCCCTGTCCGGCCCCGGCTCCCACGTCGTACCCGCGGGCCGGCTGCACCACCGCCTGCCCCGTCACGCCCGCCGGCAGCGGTAGGCGCACCAACTGGCCCGCCTCCAGGCGCACCTCCACCGGCTCATCCCCAGCCACGCGAAGCGACACTCGAGCCACCTCTCGACCGTGCCGGGCCTGCCCCACCGGCGCAACCAGAGTCCCCAGCACCAGCATTCCGTCCCGTTCCAGTACCGACAGGACCGCCGTCGGGTTCAGCTGTGCCAGCGCCCCCAGGCTGGTGCCCAGATTGTCGCGATCGAGAGCCAACCGGCACACTCCCACGGGCTGCAGGCCGTCAATGAGCGCCAGAGCCGCCTGAGGCACGCTGTGCGACCTTCCCAACACAGCACCGCTGCCTACCACCATGTCCACCCGCGGCAGGAGGGGCTCCGGGTACTCGCGCTTCTCCGGCCAAGCCCCCACCGCGCTTCTGAGGGCCGCGCTCAGTGCCTCGCGCACGAACGCCAGTTCCATCTCCCTCTCAGGCGCCGAGGCCGCCCGCAGCCACGGCCGGGCCTGTCGGTTGAGGGCCCAGGCGCCCAGCGACTCGTCCACATCATCCGCGACGGACACCCAGCGCCGGAAGGCAGGCGTACCCATTCGCATCAGCAGCGGGTCGGCCCCCTGCCCCACTCCGCAGTCGCGCTCCACCAGGACGCGGGCGGGGCCCGTTCGCGCCAGCAC
>JAAYAV010000160.1 GCA_012719195.1 Anaerolineae bacterium
GGGTTGCGCACCATAACCATGCGCTCGCCCGGGAACGGCGTCTCCACCTTCCAAGCCCAGAGCACGGGCAGGTCGGGGTTGTTCTGGTCATCGTTGCGGTTGGCAAACAGCTCGTACCAAGCCTCGAACCCGGCTTCCTTCACCTTCGCCGCCAGTTCGTCGGCATCGGCGTACTTGGGGTGGAACTGCTGTAGGTAGTGCTTGGGGGCAAGTATCCCGTTACCGTTGAAGGCCATGCTTTCGATGAGGATGCCGTGCGGCTTCACGAAGCTGAAGTCCACGGTGTAGTCATCTACCTTCGTCACGACCGGCGGCTCGCCGCCCGAGGTCACCCAGTTGGGGAAGGTAGGCGACAGCTCCTCGTTGAGGGCAATGTCCTCGTACCAGAACATAATGTCGTCCACCGTGAACGGCTCGCCGTCCGACCAGCGCGTGCCTTTGCGCAGGTGGAAGGTGTAGGTTAGTCCGTCCTCGGAGACTTCCCAGCCAGTCACCAGGTTGGCAATGGGCTCCAGCCTGCCGCTGCGATAGTCCCAGCGAACGAAGTTGTCCCAGACGATCACCCGGTTGCCGGTGAGGTCAGCGGGCCCGGTAAGCACTCGGTGCAGGTCGCCCGAGTACTCGCCTGCCTCTTCAATGCACTCCACCACGAAGGGCTCCGACGGCAAGCGCTCCTCCACGGGCGGTAGTTCGCCGGCGGTAACCTTGGCCGCCAACAGCGGCGACTCCGAGTACTTGGAGGACGCTGTCGGTGCCTCGGCCTCAGCAGCTGGCGCTTGGGTGGCGGCCGGAGCAGCCGGAGCTTGGGTCGGCTCGGCGGGAGCGCCGCCACCACCGCAGGCGGCCATGGCCGTTGCCGTAGCTGCCAACCCCGAAACACGCAGGAAGTGCCGACGAGTCACGACTGAATCCGTCATAGCGATCACCTCTCCTTCATCTACCGGCTCGGCCGCAGCGCCGAGTCGGGTGGTCACCAGAACTGGTACCGGCGTGGTGCCCGAGAGTCTGGCCCGAACTGCGCCGAGCGGCCAGGATTGCGACACAACCAGGCCGTCGGGGACAGGGCCGTCGCCGACTAGCGGCGCTCCCAATGGCGGCGAGTCAACGAGCGAGGAGCGAAGCCGTGGGGCTCCGCCCCTCACCAGGAAACAGGTCGCTGCGGAACTACTCAGCCTTGCGCCACATCTGGAACGGGTAGCTGATGGACTCGTGCAAGGTGGTGTAGTCGCCTACAGCCTTCTCCATGACGTTCATCATGGTGTTGTGCTTGACCATGGGCAGGATGTCGACGTAGACGGCGCCGAGCATGTACACTTGCTCGTTGTGCTGATCCAGGATCTTGTGTCCCAGTTCCTCGCGCTTGGCGGCATCAGGCTGGGTCTTCAGCTCCTCGAACCAGGCCACCAACTGCTTCATCTCGTCGGTGGGCTCCACGCCTTCCTTGCCGCCGCTGCTAACCCACTGGCCGTAGCCTGTGGCCATGTAGCTGTTCTGGTACGGCACGTAGAAGTCCGGCGCCAAGGTCCAGTGAATCTCGTCAATGCCGTAGGCGGGCATGTCAACCTCGTTGGCCAACACGCGCTCGCCCCACAGCGATCGTTCGACCTCCTTTGCCTGAGCATCCAGGCCGACGGCCTGCCAGTAGTTCGCTATCTGGGTGAAGATGTCGATGGCAGGCGTGCCCAGCTCAGCCGGATAGGTCTCCGACACGAACCGTACCCGGTTGCCGTCGGGGCCAATGCGATAGCCTTCCGCGTCCCGCTGGTCGAGCCCCATTCCGTCCAGAAGCTCGTTGGCCCTGTCCGGATCATACTCAATGGCGGTAGAGCCGTAGCCTTCCTTCCAGTACAGGCCGCCCGGGCGGCTGACGGGGTTCATGGGCGTGCCCAGGCCAAACCAGAAGAGGTCGTTCATCTCCGGCCGGTTGATGGCGTGGGAAAGGGCGTGACGGAACTCCTTCGTGTTGAAGAGCTGCCGCTTCACTTCGTCCTTGACACCGAGGTTGATGAACTGGACGGGGAAGGATCCGCCTGTCCACTGAAGGACGGTGTAATTGCCCTTGTCCTCGTTCTCCAGCAGCAAGGAGTAGTTGGCGAAGCCCATGTGCCGGTACTGGTAGTCAACCTCACCGGACATGGCGCGCATCAGGGCCAGTTCCCCTTGCTGAACCAGCTCGCTCGTGAAGCGGTCGAAATAGGGCAGCTGCTGCCCCTCGGTGTCCACCTTCCAGTAATAGGGGTTGCGGGTTGCCAGCAACCGACCCTCGGCAGGGTCCACGTCTACCTTCCAGGCGGAGACCGTCGGCCGATCCGGGTTCGTCCAGGTCTGGCTGCGAGCGCCGAGAAGCTGGTACCAGTTCTCGAAGCCGGCATCCTTCACCATCGCCGCCAGCTCATCGGCATCGGCATAGGTGGGATGGAACTGGGAAAGGTAGTGCTTGGGCACGATGATCTCCGGGCCGCGGAAGGCCAGGTAGTCCATCAGCAGCCCGTAGGGAGCGGCGAATTTGAACTCAACGGTGTAGTCGTCGACCTTCGTTATCACCACGGGCTCTTCCGCCGCCGTGAGCCAGGTCGGGAACGCCGGGGAGTACTCCTCATTGAGGGCCAGGTCCTCGTACCAGAAGAGGAGGTCGTCGGCCGTGAAGGGCTCGCCGTCCGACCACCTCAGACCAGGGCGGAGCGAGAAGGTGTAGATGCTGCCGTCTTCAGAGACGGTCCAGTCGCTGGCCAGGTTGGGGCCGATCTGGATCTCGCCGGTGCTGTAGTCCCAGGTCACGAGGCTCTCGTGCACCTGGTTTGTGAAGTCCCAGGCGTCGCCGATGGTGGTGTTGCACCGGCGTATGTCGCCCGAGTACTGGCCCACCTCATATATAGGCGTGACGATCAGCGGCTCCACCGGCAGTCGCTCTTCAACTGGAGGCAGTTCCCCTGCTGCCACCTTCTCGGCCAGCATGGGCGCTTCCTTGAACTTGGACTCCGGAGCGGCCACCTCAGGCGCCGCCGTGGGGGCCGCAGTCGGTTCGGCTGCGGGCGCTGTAGTAGCAGCGGGGGCGGTGGTAGCCGCCGGGGCGGTGGTCGCCTCGGCTGGGGGTTCGGCGGGGGCAGTGGTTGCAGTCGGGGCAGCGCCGCCGCAAGCGGCCACCAATCCGGTACCGGTAGCCAATCCAACCACAGTGATGAAATCGCGACGAGTGAACTTGTCCATAGCCACTTTGACCTCCCTCAAGCACGAGAGTGCACAAACCGTGCCTAAGCGCGCCTGTTGTCCGGCGGCATGCGATGAACTAGGTTCTGTCTCCGGTACACCTCCCTCTAGAACTGCTCTGGGCCTCGGAAATCGCAAGAGCACCGTCCGGACCAGAGACGGTCTGACGGTGAGCACCTTAGGCCGGTGGTCAGGGTATGCGCGGAGGGCCGAGAGGCCTGCTCGGGCCCATGAGTCCCAACCGGTGTCACATCCGCCTGCGGGAGCGTCCCGAGCGAACAGGAGTCGCCCTCCCCCGGGGCTTCCGCGAAGACGCTGACCAGTCTCGCGCTGCCGTTCACCGACCGAGAACCATTGCCCGGTGGCGAAGTCCAGCAGCCAGAGAACACACCAAGTATAGGCCGGCGGCGGCGGCTCTTCAAGGGGTCAGGTGTCGAAAAAGGGAAACTGCGGAGGGACTGCCCCACTGGTTCAGGCAGACGTTACTCAACGCCGCAACCTCGCTCGGCGGCTAGCGGGGAGCCAAGTCGGCGACCAGATGGCGCAGGGCTTCGGTCAGCACCGTGATCGTGCGCCGGTACTCGTCGAGCTCAATGTGCTCGTCGGGGGTGTGGTCGAGGTCCGAGTCGCCGGGACCGTAGGCGACGATGGGGCACTGCCACGCCGGCCCGACGACGTTCATATCCGAGGTGCCCGTCTTCACGGTGAAGCGAGGCTGGCCGCCCTGCGCCCGGATGGCGGCCAGCAGAGCACGCACCAGCGGGTTGTTCTTGTCCGCTCGGTAGGCCGCCTCGTACCCTCGGAAGGCGACCTCAGCCGTTCCCGCCGCGGCGCGCGCCGCCTCCTGGAAGGCATCCGCCGGGAAACCCAGCGGCAACCTCAGCGCGATCCCCATGGTGGCCCACTCCACAAGCCCGTCGCTACCAGAAGCCATCGACCGCAGGGCGCAGTCAACCCTGTCGAAGCGGCGGGTCTCGGCGGCACCGTAGGCTTCGGCGAACCCTTTGGCCCACAGCCAGTAGTTGATCGCCCGCTCGCAGGCCGTCTCCTCATCGCGGGCGCTGTGGGCGGCGCCGAGCGAGACGTGGTAGTCGATCAGTAGGCGACCCTTGTACCCGACGGTGATCCGATCTCCGCCGCTAGGCTCGCCGATGATCACCGCCGCCGGCCGGTAGCGGTCCAGGACATGCCGGGCCCCGGCCGAGGTCGCCGCCTCCTCCTCCACCGCCCCTACTACCACCAGCTTCACGCCCGGGGGCAGGCCCACCGCGGCCGCCGCCAGGATGAAGTTGGCCAGTGGCCCCTTGGCGTCCACCGCCCCCCGCCCGTACAGACGGACGCCCTCTCGGCGCACCGGTATGTGACCAGGCACCGTATCCATGTGGCCCAGGAGCACCACCTCGATCGGCCCCTCACCGCGCTCGCCCACGGCGTTGCCCGCCTCGTCCACCCGGGCGCGGAATCCCAGCCCCTCCATGGCCTGAACCAGGTAGGCCGCCAGTGCGTCCTCCTGGCCGGACAGGCTGGGGATGGCCAGCATCCGCTCCAGAAGGACCACCGGGTCCGGCATCACGCCAGGACCTCGGCCACTGCCTCGGCGACACGATCGAGGTCCTCCAGCTCGATGACCAGCGGCGGCAGGAAGCGCAGGACGGTGCTGCCCGCCGGTAGCGCCAGAACCCCCTTCTCCATCAGGGCCTGCAGGTACGGCTGCACCTTGGTGCGGCACTCAATCCCCACCATCAGCCCCAGGCCGCGCACCTCGCGTATGGAGCGGGCATTGATGCTCCGCAGGCGATCACGGAAGTAGTGCCCCTTCTCGGCTGCCTGGCGCGGCAGGCCGGTGCGCTCCAGGTAGTCGAGCACCGCGATGGAGGCGGCGCAGGCCAGAGGGTTGCCGCCGAAGGTGGAGCCGTGGAGCCCCGGGTGCATGGCGTCTCTGACCGTATGGTTGAAGGACACGGCGCCCATGGGTACCCCGCCGGCGATGGACTTGCCCATGCACATCAGGTCGGGAACGAGATCATGGTGCTCGCAGGCGAACATGCGGCCGGTGCGGCCGAAGCCCGTCTGTACCTCATCCACCACCAGCAACGCCCCGCACTCAGTGCATAGAGCGCGCAGACCCTGCAGGTACTCGGCGCTCCCCGGCCGAACGCCGCCCTCGCCCTGGACCACCTCCACCACCACCGCGGCGGTGTCCTCCCCGATCGCCCCTGCCGCCGCCTCCAGGTTGTCGTAAGGAACGTGCGCGACTCCCGGAATGAGCGGCTGGAATGGCTCGCGGTAGGCCTTCTCCCAGGTGAGGCTAAGGCTGCCCAGAGTGCGGCCGTGGAAGCCGCGCATGGTGGCCACAATGCCCGTGCGGCCGGTGGTCACCCGGGCAAACTTCAGGGCCGCCTCGACCGCCTCCGTGCCGGAGTTGCAGAGAAAGCTGTGGTCCAGCCCCGGGGGAGTGAACCGAGCCAGGTGTTCCAGCAGCTGGGCCCGCTTGTCGTTGTGAAACACCTCGGGACAGGTGATGAGGGTGCGGCTCTGATCGAGAATCGCCTGCACTACGTCCGGATTGCTGTGGCCCAGGTTGGCCACACCGTGCCCGCCGACGCAGTCAATGTACTCCCGCCCGGCATCGTCCCAGACGTGGGCACCCATCCCTCGGACCACGGTGATGCCCCGCTTCGGGTACACTCCCGCGGTGTAGCGGTCTTCGATTTCGGCGTAGCTCAGGTTAGGCTGCATACATCCCCCAGGGCCGGCGACAGCGGCCGGCGTTCGAATCCCGTCCTCTACTGTACCGTGGTGCCGTGGCCGGCAAGGGCCTTACGCACCGGCTGCTCCACGCGTGCGTCGGCGAGCACCACTCTCCCCACGCCCGCCTGCACCGCTTCCACCGCGCCCAGCACCTTGACCTTCATGCGCCCTTGGGCGAGGGCCATCGCCTCCTCGGCCCTCGCCACGTCCACCCGCGGCACCAGCGAGCTCTCGTCGGGGAAGTCCCGCAGGAGGCCGGGCACGTTGGAGAGGAGCACCAGCGCCTCGGCGGCTAGCGCCTGGGCGATGGCGGCAGCGGCCCGGTCGCCGTCGACGTTGATGGCTTCGTTCTCATAGGAAAGGGCGGGTGGCGACATGACCGGTGTGTAGCCGGCGTCCATGAGCAGCGTCAGCAGGTCCGAGTTCACCTTCTCCACCTTGCCCGACAGGTCGTCGCGGATGCTGATTCGCTTGCCGTCAATCACGGCGCGGATCGCCTTCTTGCGCGGTCCCCGTAGCAGGCGGCCGTCGAGCCCGGAGAGGCCGATGGCGTTGACGCCCAGCGCCTGAAGCTTCCCGACGATCATCTTGTTCATCTTACCGCAGTAGACCATCGTGAAGATCTCCATGGTCTGCCGGTCGGTGCGCCGGCTCTGGAAGCCGGACTCCGAGGTGACGAACTGGGGCGGGTGGCCCAGCGCCTCTGCCACCCGGTTCGTCTCCGCTGAGCCGCCGTGCACCAGCACCACGCGGCGCCCCTCGGCCACGAGGCCGGCCACATCGGCGCAGACGGCGTCGTAGTCGATCCCGGCGCTGCCGCCCACTTTGACAACTATCGCCTGACCCATGACAGCAACATCCCTCCGATTCTGGCCAGGCGAGTCGCCAGCCAGTCCCAAGCCCTATGGTAGGGCTTGTCACCGTAGCGTCTGGCGTAGGATCTCGCCGCCTGCTCCAGCGAAACCTGTCCGCCGTCCCGTTCCCGCAAGTAGTGGTGGTGCTCCAGCACCCAGATGTAGAGATCACCCTCGGTGCGCCCGGCGAAGCGATCCAGGATCTTGGTACGCCGGATCACGTCCACCGTGGGCAGGTACACCTTCTCGTACCACGACCGGGCCGCGTCCTCAAAGGTGACCGGTTCGCCGCGGTCCTGACCCAAGTAGTAGCGGTGTCCCTCGATGTGGCGCTCCAGGGCGTCGTAGGCGCTGGAAGCGGTCAGCCGGATGTCTGTACCTATGATGGCGTCCAGGTGGGTACGCTCCAGGAACTGGAGATGCTCTTCCTCCACCAGCAGGCGTCGCACGTCCAGCCCGGAGTCCAGGTTCACGCGGGACGGGCAGTCTATGACGAAGGCATCGATGTACTCGGCCCCATGACGGCGGGCCACGCTCACCCGGTGGTTGCCGTCCCGCACGAAGTAGGCCTCGCCCACCTTGTACAGCTCCACCGGCGGCACGTTCTCCATCCGGTCGAAGGCGGCGGACAGGCTCTCCCAGCGGCTCTCGGTGTCGGAGCGCCGTGGCAGAAACTCGCGGTCGAAGTCCCGGTAGCGGCCCTCGCTCCCGACGATCCGCTTCAGCGGCACCGTCTCCAAGCGCCCCAGGGCACAGGTGCGCACACCTAACCGCTGCTGCACCTCCTTGAAGGAGAGCAGATCGGTGGGCTCGCCGGAGAGGACCCCGCGGATCTCATTGACGAAGGCTTGCTTGCGGGCCTCGCGGAAGTCCTGCCGCGCTTTGGACCGCTCGCCCGGCATATGCTCAGGCATTGTCGCTCCTACTCCGTACAGAAGCGGGCCTCTGGGCCCGCCTCACGGGACGCTGCTTCCGATCTCGCCGCCGGCTGCGTCAGGCCAGCAGAGTGTCGTCCGGAATGTCCAACACTCGGAAGCGGAAGGCGTTCAGCACCATAGTGTCTAGGTAGCGCGTCTCCGTCACCACGCTGGGCGTGTAGGCATGGATGTGCCCGTGCAGGTGGTAGCGGGGCCGGAACCACTCCAGGAAGGGCACGAAGGAGCGGAACCCCCGGTGACAGAGGTCCTCCGCGTCTTGAATCCCCAGCGGAGCGGAATGCGTCACCAGTATGTCCAGATAGCGTCCATAGCGCTTCTTGTTCAGCCACAGCCGCGGCGCCAGCCGCAGCACCTTCACCCACATCTCATTGTCGCTGTACTGGTTGGGACCGTCGCTGTAGCGCATGGACCCTTCCAGCCCGGCGATCAGGAGCCCGCGTTCCTTAACGGTGCGGCCGTCAATGTCAACGCAGCCCTCGGGCTCTCGTTTCACCTCGCCCGAAGACGATAGCTGCTCGGGAGCGTGGTTCCCGCGCACGTAGAGCAGGGGCACGTTCAGAGTGCTGACGATGAACTCCAGGTAGTAGATCGGCAGATCACCGCAACTCAGAACCAGGGACACATCGCTGAACCGCTGCCGAAGCACCGGGCCATAAAGCCTCTGATCCACCTCGTCGGCGATCGCCAGGATCCTCAATCAGTCTCCCCTGTGGTCGTGCTCCTTGCCAGGGCCACCGGTGAGGCCTGCTTCTCTAGATCGGATGCAGCCCGGTGAACCCCAGGCCCGCCCGCTCGTCGAAGCCGCACATCACGTTCATAGCCTGCACCGCGTTCCCCGCCGCCCCCTTCATCAGGTTGTCGATGGCGGCGATGATCACGACTCGGTTGCTGTCGGGATCCACCTCGAAGCCGATGTCGCAGAAGTTGCTTCCCGCCAGTATCTTCGGCTCCGGGTAGCGGTAGACGCCACGCCGGTCCCGCACCAGGCGGATGAAGGGCTCGTTGCCGTAGGCCTCCCGGTAGATTCCCCACAGGTCGCGCTCCTGCACCCGCTCCTTCAGGAAGCAGTGAGCGGTGAGCAGAATGCCGCGTACCAACTCGATGGCTGTCGCCGAGAAGTGGATCTCGGGCTGCCCGTGGAAAGCCAACTCCTGCTGCATCTCCGCCTGGTGCCGGTGCCCGGTAGGGGCGAATGACCGCACCGAGCCGCTCCGCTCCGGGTGGTGCGAGGCCAGGCTGGGGCTGTTGCCCCCCTCGGACGACCCCACCTTCACCTCGATGACTGCCCGCTCCACCAAGCCGCGCTCAAAGAGAGGCTTCAGCCCCAGGATGGTGACGGTGGCGTTACAGCCGGCGCCGGTGGCGTACGAGGTCGCCCTGATCTCCTCCCGATGAAGCTCCGGAATGCCGTAGACGAACTTCGCCAGCCACTCCGGGTGCGGGTGCTCGTGCTCGTACCAGCGCGGATAGGCGGCAGCGTCGCGGAGGCGGAAGTCGGCGCTCAGGTCGATGAGGCGCGGCGCCAGCCGGGCCACGTCGTCAATGCGCTCCATGGCCATGCCGTGGGGCAGCCCCAGGAAAAGCAGGTCGCAGGGCTCCAGGTCGTCCATGGGGACGAACTTGAGGCCGGTGGCCCCGCGCAGGTTGGGGTGCACGCTGTGCACGAACCGACCGGCACTGCTCTCCGCCGTCACCTGCTGCACTTCCACGTCCGGGTGCCCCAGGAGCAGCCGGAGCAACTCGCCGCCGGCATATCCCGACGCTCCCGCGATCGAGACCTTCATCACGCGCGTCCCTCCGCTACGGCCACCGCGTACTCCACGATGCGCCCCGGTATGTCCACCCCGGTGGGGGCGATGCTGTTGCGAAATTCCATGGTATGGTTGACCTCGTTGACCAGGTAGCCCCGGTCCTCGGTCTCGAACACGTCCACCGCCACCACACCACCACCCAGTGCCTGGGCCGCCCCGACGCAGAGCCGGTTGAGATCGTCGCCCACGGGGCAGTTGGAGGCCTTACCTCCACGGGCGGTGTTGGTGATCCAGTGGGGCGACTCGCGGTAGATGGCGCCGATGGTTTCGTCGCCAACCACAAAGGCGCGGATGTCGCGGCCGCGCTTCTCCACGTACTCCTGGATGTAGATGATGCCGTGCTGATAGCTACCCAGCACGTCCTTGTGCTCGATAACCGCTTCGGCTGCCTCGCGGTCGTTGATCTTGGCGAGCAGCCGCCCCCAGGAGCCCACCACCGGCTTCAGCACCACCGGGTAACCGAACTCCTCGATGGCCTGCAAGGCCGCGTCGGGAGTCAGCGCCAGCCGGGTGCGAGGCTGTGGTACCCCCGCCGCCGCCAGGAGCGAGGTGGTGAACAGCTTGTCGCCGCAGTCCCGCACCACTTCGAACCGGTTCACCGTCTTCACGCCCCAGTCGTTCAGGACCTTGAGAGCGTAGAGAGCGTGCGACTGGTTGACGCAGCGCTCCAGCACCACGTCGTAGCTCCAGCCGCTGCGGCCGGCGGTCACGTCGAAGACTAGGCTGCGGTCGTCGATGAGTTCGTAGCTCAGGCCGCGCCGGTCCAGTGCCTCCAGGAGCAGCTTTTCCTCGACACGAACGCGGGAGTAGAGGAAGCCGATGCGCATATCCAGGGCCTACTCGCCCCAGTCCTCGTCTTCTTCGGGGGCCAGCTCCACTTCCAGCGGGTCCACGCTGGTCACTTCCAGTTCAACCGCACAGTCGGGGCACTCCACGATCTCGCCGCTGATGACATCGTCATCGAGCTCCACTGTCGCCCCGCACTCCGGGCACTCAACCTGCTTCGCCATTCTTCTCTCCTTGCGTTTCTACGCGGTCTTCACCGGCTTGTGGCCGGCGCTCGTTTTTCTTCAGCACCATCACCGCCAGCACCACAAGCGCCGCCAGCAGCACCAACACGATCGGAATCAGGCAGATCGCGGCCATGATCAGCAGTTCCATCGGTCCGATCATTGCTACCTCCTCGTGATGCGCGTGCTCCGATCAGGCTAGAGCTTAGCCACGATCGCGCGCGTGACGTCCTCGGTGCCGGCATCGCCGCCCAGATCCGGCGTGCGTGGGCCCTGGCGGAGCGTCTCGATGGCAGCCACCCGCACGCGCTCGGCAGCGGCCGCCTCTCGCAGATGCTCCAGCATCAGGCTCGCCGCCAGGATGGTGGCGATCGGGTTGGCGATGCCCCGCCCGGCGATGTCCGGCGCGGAGCCGTGCACCGGCTCGAACACGCCCTGCACATCTCCCACGTTGGCCGAAGGCGCCAACCCTAGCCCGCCCACCAGTCCGGCCGCCTCATCCGAGAGTATATCGCCGAAGAGGTTGGTGGTGACCAGGACGTCGAAGCGCTCCGGATCGGTCACCAGGTGCAGGGCGGCCGTGTCCACCAGCATCTCGGCCACCGTCAGGTCGGCGTACTCGCCCGCTACCTGGTAGGCCGCCTCGCGGAAGAGTCCGTCGCTCTCCCGCAGAACGTTCGCCTTGTGCACGATGGTCAGGTGGCGGCGGCGATGCATGGCCTGCTCGCAGGCCACCCGGGTGATGCGCGCGCTCGCTCGGCGCGTGATCACGCGCTCGGCGATGACGGTGTCGCCCTCGCGCCGCTCCCGCCCCGAGTAGAGGCCCTCGCTGTTCTCCCGCACGATCAGCAGGTCAATGCCCGCGCGGCTGCCGCTCACCGGCATGGAGAAGACAGGCCTCAGGTTGGCGTATAGGTCCAGCGCCCGCCGCAGAGCGACGATGGGACTGCGATACCCCTCGACGCGATGGAGCGGTGAGGACACGGCCCCAAACAGAGCAGCGTCGCTCTCTCGCACCAGGGCCAGCGTATCGTCCGGCAGGGCGGTACCGTGGCGCTGGAAGCAGTCCCAGCCCGCCTCGGCCTCCACGAACTGGAAGGGGACGCCGGTGGCCTCCAGGACCCGGACGGCGGCGGGAACCACCTCGTGACCGATGCCGTCGCCTTCGATCAGGACGACGCGCTTCACCACCGCCTCTCTCGGTTCTGGGCCAACTTGGTCATCACCGCCTGCTCCAGATCAATGTCCAGCACATCGGCCAACTGCAACACGTAGTGTAATACGTCCGCCAACTCCAGGGCCATCTCCTCGCGGTCGCACTCCTCTTGCCACTGGAAATGCTCCAGCACCTCCGCTGCCTCGAGGCAGAGCGAGATGGCCAAGTTGCGCGGGACCTGGGGCCGGGCCGAGTCGGCCTTGTACCAGCCCTTGTCCCGCACGAACTCAGTGACCTGCTGCTGCAGTTCCTTCAGTTCCATTGGGTCACCGCCGGCAAACCTAACCCCCTAACCCCCTTCCCTGCGAAGGAAGGGGGAAAGAGACCAGGTCTGTCTACGTGGCTCTGTGTCTCTGTAGCTATTCGCCTACTCCCCAGGAAAGCGGCCGTGGTCGCGGATGTAGTCGGCGATGGTGCCCGCCGCCAGAATGTCCTGCACGAAGCGTGGCTGCGGCCGTAGCTCGATGGTGCGCCCGCCGACTGTTATCCTGCCCGCCGCCGCGTCCAGCTCCACCACGTCGCCGTCGTTGAGCGCCTGCACCGCCGCCGGGTCCTCGAACAGCGGTATGCCCAGGTTGATGGCATTGCGGAAGAAAATGCGGGCGAAGCTGTTGGCCACGATGGCGGCAATGCCGCACCGCTTCAGCGCCAGCGGAGCGTACTCCCGCGAGGAACCGCAGCCGAAGTTGTCCTCCGCCACGATGACGTCCCCCGGGCGCACCTCCTTGGGGAACTCGGGCCGGAACTCGATGAAGGCATACTTGGGCAGATCGGCATCGCTGGTCATGTAGGGCGAGTACCGCCCGGGCACGATCTGATCGGTGTCTATGTCGTCGCCGAACTTCCATACTCTAGCCATGTGCTCTCCTAGCGGGAGAGATCTAGCCGCAGAGAGCACAGAGAAGGCAAGAGTGAGAAACCAGAAGGAGATGAGGGGAGAAAGGGCGGGACAACCAAGGGTCGCGGCCGAAGCTGCTCGCGCCTCTGCCGAGTTCTCCGCTTCCCTTCTCCCCAATCCTCATTCCTCTTCTCGGTGTCCTCTGTGTCCTCTGCGGCTAATCCCCCTTCCCTACAGGTAGTTACGCGGATCGGCGATCTTGCCTTCCAGGGCGGTGGCCGCCGCCGTCAGGGGCGAGCCCAAGTAGATGTCCGCCTCGGGAGAACCCATGCGGCCGCGGAAGTTGCGGTTGGCGGTGGAGAAGCAGGCCTCTCCTGCCGCCAGCACCCCCTGATGGCGGCCGATGCAGGGGCCGCAACCGGGCGTGCTCACCGTCGCGCCCGCCTCGAGCAGCGAGATCAGGCTGCCGTCGGCCACCGACTGCTTCAGGATGTCGTCCGAAGCCGGAATGATGATCATGCGCACGTGCGGCGCCACTCGCCGGCCCTTGAGGATGCGCGCGGCGGCGTGGATGTCCTCCAGGCGCCCGTTGGTGCAGGTGCCCAAGAACACCTGGTCAATGTGAATGCCGACCACAGCGTCCACCGAGCTCACGTTGTCCACGTCGTCCGGCGATGAGACCTGGGGGCTGAGTGCCGCGAGGTCTATGGTCTCGGCATGGACGTACCCAGCGTCCGGATCGGCGAACAGCCACTCCGGCAAGCCGAACTCCGCCAGCCGTTCTTGCGGGAAGGCGATCATACCCGCCTTGGCCCCCAACTCGGTGGTCATGGAGCACAAGGTGATGCGGGAAGCCGCCGTCAGGTCCTCCGCGCCGTAGAACTCCACCGCTCGGTAGGTGGCCCCATCGATGCCCAGCCGCCCGATTAGGTGGAGGATGGCGTCCTTGCTCATGACGCCCGCCGGCAGCTGACCGGTCAACTCCACCTTCATCGTCTCCGGCACGCGCAGCCACGTCTTGCCCGTCGCGAACGCCAGGGCGATGTCCGTCGCCCCCATACCGGTGCCGAAGGCGCCGATGGCCCCATAGGCGGTGGAGTGGGAGTCCGACCCCAGCACCACCTCGCCGGCTCGGGCCAGGCCGCGATCAATCATGAGCTGGTGGCAGACGCCGGTGCCCACGTCGTACAGGTGCCGGATGCCCTGTTCGGCGGCGAAGCGTCGCACCTCCGCCTGCCCTTCGGCGGTGGAGACATTGCAGGCCGGTGCCACATGGTCCACGAAGAGGGCTACCTTCTCCGGATCCGCCACCTTGGGAATCCTGAACTCCTCCCGCATCACCTTGATGACGCTGGGAGCGATGCTGTCCACGCTCATGGCCATGCCGACGGCCACCACGGCCAGATCGCCCGGCTGTACCGCATGTCCGGCGGCCCGGCCGATGATCTTCTCTGCCAGGGTCGAACCTCTACTCAACTTTGCCCTCCTCGGACGAGACTTCGCCGAAGCTTCTCCTCTTGACTACCCACTCGCGCAGCAGATCGTCCACGTCGGCCAGGTGGAGCGGCCGCGCATCGGCCAGCGCCTTGATGTGCGCCGTGATCTGCTTGACCTCCTTATCGGTCAGCGACAGGCCCAACTGCTCCGAACGGTCTTTCACCGCGTTCCAGCCGGTGAGGCGGTGGGCGATGGAGATATAGCGGGTCATGCCGAAGTCCTGGGGGTCGAGGATCTCGTAGGTCTCCGGTTTGTTAAGCACCGCCTTGGCGTGGATGCCGGCCTTGTGCGTGAAGGCAGTGATGCCGGTGATGTAGTTGTTGAAGGGGACCGAGATGCCCACCATTTCCGCCACCATTCGGTCCAGTTCGCGCAGCATGGGTAGCTTGTACTTGCTCTTCACCAGGTCGCGGTCAAGGCTGTACATGCGGGCAACGAAGCCGCCCAGCGGGGTGATGCCGTTGCGCTCGCCGATGCCGAGGATGCTGGTGTCGATGTGGGTAGCGCCGGCATCCAGGGCGGCGAAGCTGTTGGCGATGGCGCAGCCGGTGTCGTTATGGGAGTGGAACTCGATGTCGGCGTAGACGACCTGGCGCAAGATGCTCACCAGCTGGTGCACCTGCGTCGGCGTGCCCACCCCCACCGTGTCCGCCAAGCCCACCCGATCCACACCCGCCTGGTCCACGGCGCTGTAGATGTGGTAGAGGTCCTTAGCATCGCTGCGGAAGCTGTCCTCGGAGCTGAAGCGTACCTCTAGCCCCTGGGACTTGACGAAGGAAACCACCTCGATAGCAGCGTCGGTGATCTGCTGAATGCTCTTGCCGTGGCTGTATTGCCGCAGCATGGGGGAGGTGCCGATGACCACGTCCACGCCGTCCACCCCCGTGTCCACCGCCAGCTTGGCATCATCGAGGGTGCAGCGCGTGTGGGTGAGAACTCTGCAGCCGAGCCCCAGCTTGGCGATGCGGGAGCAGTCGGCGAGGCTCTGCGGGCTCGCCGCCGGCGAGGTGACCTCGATGTACTCCACCCCGAACTCATCCAGGGCCTGGGCGATCTCGACCTTCTGCTCCGGGGTGAAGTTGGCGCCCACGAACTGCTCGCCCTCACGGAGCGTTGATTCGATGATGCTGAAGCGGTCCAGCGGCATGGTTCTCCTCCACACAGGAAGTGGTGCGGCCGCTCCCCATCGAGCTACCCAGTATCCGGGCATAGAAAAACGGCTAGCTCCCCCATTCTGGTTCGGCTAGCCGCTTGCTGCAGACAGGCAACGGGCCTATCCAGACCGGGGGTCTGGCTCCAGGGCCTTCTTGCCGCGCTTGGCGCGATGCGTTGTCTGCATATGGGCGTGACTCTCATCCTATGGATAAGCGAGCAGGAGTGTATCATGTTCACCACTCGCGGGCAAAGCGTGCCCTTCTCGGCGGACGGGCGCGTCAACCACACCGCCAGGAGATTTGACCGGCTCTGCCGCCTGCGCTAGAATGCCCGCATGTCGGGCCGCTAGCTCAATTGGCAGAGCAACTGACTCTTAATCAGTAGGTTACAGGTTCGATTCCTGTGCGGCTCACCAACACCGACCGGAGCGCTTACCCAGCCTCCGGTCTTTCGCATTCCGCACCATCGCCTCTCTCGGAGCCCGCTATCCTCACCGCCGCGAGCACGATTGCCTCTCGACGCCTGAACGGCATCCAACACCGCCTGCGTGAGGATCGCGAGTTCTACTTCCTCTCGCGCTACGGCCGGGTGTCCCGCGTCTCCGATCACTAGGACTCGGGCAACATTTCCTTCGGCGTTCAGGACGGGCCGGCGCCCGCCCCGCCGGTTAGTCGGTCGTCAGCCGCCCACCAGGGCGCACCTAACGTCCGTCAGCGTGGCGGGCGTCACCTGCCAGCCCTGGCTCTCCTTACCCCGAAGGCGCCGCAGCATCGCAACCAGGTGTGCTCGGCGCGGCTCCGCGGGAGAGCCATAGTCGATGGTGTTATGCGTGAGGATGACGAAGGCGGCCACCGGCGGCGCGATGAGCGCCATCTCGTGCACAGCCGCGTCCACGATCTCCCGGTAGGTGTCCGGCGCGAAGTCGCTGTCCGGGCGCGGGTCCCGGGGATCGAAGTTGGCCCTGGTGGAGAAGCGCTCTGCCGGGTGCGAGGAGACGGGCACCTCGACCAGGTCCAAGGCGCCGCTCTCCAGCCGGCAGGTGGCGCTGGCGCGGTGGGCGTAGGGGAGCGCCCCCAGCCAGCA
>JAAYAV010000161.1 GCA_012719195.1 Anaerolineae bacterium
ATCGCCTGGGAGGTGATCGCCGAGTCGTGGGCTCACGGCAACCTCGACATTCTCTTCATCAACTCGAACTACTCGGAGATCGACAGCTTCATTGGCGCCAACATATGGGATCAGTTGACCCTCGCCAGCATGACGGCCGAGGAAGCCATCACCCAGGCTCTACCCGACCTCGAACCGCTCATCCTGTCTGGCGCCCCGAAATAGTCCAGACCGCGGCTCTTTCGTTCGGCTCCCAGGTCGTCACGGCCTGGGAGCCGTGCTGAGACTGCCGACGATGTTTATGCCCGTATGCAGGATCCCGCCCGGGCAGGTGCCCCGGCGGTAGGCGGCAGCGATGCGCCGGCCGGCACGCGCACTGAGACAGCACCTCTGGAGATGGCCCCATGTCCGACGGTGTTCAGCGCCTCATCAGCTACACGTGGAAGGAACTGGTGCTGCCTGAAGATGCGGTGGACCTAGCCCTGTCCACGACAGGCTCGTCGGCCACCGCCTCGACTGCCGGCCGCGACCCCATGGGCGCCATCAACGGCAACCACTCCCTCGCGGGGTGGGCCCAGGGCAGGAACGGCTGGGAGGCCACCGCCACGCCCACACACCCCAACTGGTGGGGTGACTGGCTGGAGATCGCCTTCCCCGAGCCGCGCCCTCTCGATACCATCATCGTCTACACCCTGCCCGAGCATGTCCTCGGCCGAAACCGGCTGGGCCTGCGCGACTACCAACTACAGCTGCGAGCCGGCAGCAGCGACGACTGGGAGACGGTGGACACCGTCCGCGGAAACACCAGCGGCACGCTGGTGCATCGCTTCGCCGAGCGTCCCGTGCAGGCCATCCGTCTCTGGATCACGGCCGCCAACACCGGCGACGAGCTTTCGGCGATGTCCTACGCGCCCAACCTGGCCCGGGTGCTTGAGGTGGAGGCCTACCGGCTGGGCGACGCCGACCTCTGGCATGAGGAAGAGCGCCAAGTGCCTCTCGATGGCGGCCATCGCTACCGCCTGGCAATACTGCGGGACGACTTCCCGGCGGTGGCCGGCAGCACACCGGCCTCGCCCGAGAGCCTGGCTGAGCTGTTCCGAGAGGCGGGATTCACCGTGACCTTCCTCGACGGGCGCGACCTGACCTCTCCGGAGGTGCTCTCGGCGACCAACTTCGACGTGTTCGTGCATCCGTACGGTCCTGCCTTCCCCCTGAATACGGCCCTCTACCAGTACCTCCAGGATGGTGGCCATCTTCTTGCCCTCGGGGGCTACGCCTTCACCGAGGCCCTACAGTGGGAGAACGGTCACTGGGTTGCCACGGGGTTCGACCCCGGGCTTAGCGCGAGCGTGTGTCGCCGTTCCGATTACTTCACCGAGCTGCGGGAGCAGTTGCGGCTCTTCGGGGCTCCGGGCCACTCCCTCCGCGACGTGGCCTACATCGCCACCGCACCGGAGCAGTCGGTCGTCGCCACGCCCGTCCACCGCGAAGGGTCGGTGTCCGGTCCGTCGGCGGTGGCGATCGTGGGCGATGGCCTCTCGTTGGAGGAAGCGGAGGCCTCCGTTGCGGACGGTCGCTGGCAAGCCTACGCGCAGAAGGTGCGCGAGGCCTTGGCAGGGCAGGCACCCCTGCGCGGCTTCGCCACCGAGCACTACCGGCCGCTCTTCTCCCGGCCGTGCAGCCGCTGGCTGCCCCTGCTGAGCGCCTATGATCGCTATGGTCGCGAGCGGGGCACGGTCCTGGCGGCGCTGCTCCACCACGATGGACTCTACCGCGGCTCCCGCTGGGCCTACTGCGGCGTCAATGACGTAGACCTTTTCGGCAGCGGTGAGGAGGCCATGCGTGCCGCCCTCCTGGAGACGGTCAGGTTCCTTCTGGCCGGGCTTACGCTCCACAACGTGGCGAGTGAGTTCGACTGCTACCGTCAGGGGGAGGCGGTCACCGTCTCCGCTGTCGTCGACAACGCAGGCCGGGAGCCCACCTCCGCCAGGCTGGTCCTGCGCGTGCTGGACGGCGACAGCGGCAGCGTAGCCTTCGAGGCAGCTGAAGACCTGACGCTCGAGCCCGGTGGCTGGCGGAAGGTCAGCGCCACTTGGAAGCCGGAGCGATTCGCCGCCGACCTCTACCGGGTGGAGGCGGCGCTCTCTATGGGAGATGCGCCCTACGATCGGGCTGAGAGCGGCTTTGCCGCCTGGAACGATCGAACCATCAAGGCCGGGCCCAGCCTGGAGTACCGCGACAACTACTTCCGCTTTCAGGGCAAGCGACGTTACCTGCAGGGCGTCCGGGATGATGGCCTGCACCTCCACGGTCAGACCAAGGAAGATGCCCTCTGGTGGGGCCGCCAGTACCGCATGATGCGGGACTACGGCGTGGACGTGGTCTCGCCTGTCTTCTTCTCCGTCTACATCGAGGGATTGGGCTGGGGCGAACCGGACGATGATCTCATCCCGGAAGTGGTCCTTCGCCAGCTCGATGCCCAGGTGCTGCTCTCCCAGAAGCACGGACTGGTCTACGCTCCTTGCCTCTTCTTCCTGGCTGAGGACAAGGCCGAGTATCGCCCTCAGCTCAGCCGCCGTGTCGCTCGGGTCATCGGCGAGCGCTACAAGCATGTGCCGGGGATCATGTTCTACATTTTCGACGATGGCGTTCGCGACGACCCGCGCTTCTTCAACGCCTGGGCCAAGGAAGTGGTGGCCGGTCTCCGCGAGTGTGGCCGCAACTACATCGTCACCGCCGAACAGGCGACCATCCGTTCCGGCGCCGACGTGTTCCGCGACATGACGCAGGAACTGGACTTCGCCGCCAACTCCTGCTACCACGGCGCTGAGAACCCGGCTGCCAGCCGACTCCTCGACATGCGCGTCGCCGGCAAGAGCTGGAGCAATGCTGAGTTTGGTCGTCAGGCCTCCACCGGCTCACCGGCCGACCTCCACCCCTACTTGCTGCAGCCTCACCATGCCTTCGGCATGGGCTACTCGCTCGCGCTCAACTGGAAGTGGAAGGACAACGATCACTGCATCTTCCCCTGGGGCGTCGTCTACCCCGGCGATTGGGTGCCGAAGGACGAGCTCTATGCCTTCCGGAATGAGGCCCTGCTCTTTCGCCATTTCCAGCCGTACTACCGTACCCCACCGGTCCTGGTGGTTCTGCCCCGGCAGCACTGGGCCAAGGACTACATGCACCTCTACCCGTACCTCATGGAGCTGCTGGGACTGCTCATCGACCAGGGGGTGGACTTTGCCCCCGTTGATGAGACCGGTCTGGCCCATCTCCCGGAGGACGCCGCTACCCTGGTCTATCCCATCCCCCAATGCGCCCCTGACTACGTCTTCCCCCTGCTTCGGGACTTCGTAGCCCGTGGTGGAAACCTCTGGCTGAACGGGGCCGACCGCGCGCTGGCTGAGGACACCGCGGCCGGCGCAGCTCTGCGCGAGCTGGTGGGCGCGGGCTTCGCCGGCTGGATCGGTGGCGAGCACCTGCTGGGGCAGTCTCTCGCCCGGCGGCTGCCGCGGGTGGCCATCGCGCCCACGGGAGCCATCGCGGGCCTGGCAGGGCATCACGGTCAGCCCTGCGTGCGCCTGTCGCCCCCGTCGGGACAGGTGGCCGCTGCCGACGAGGACGGCAACCCGGTGGTGCTGCGCAACCGGCTCGATCGGGGCCTGGTCATCTACTCCACCGACGTGACGCTGGAGGGCGCGCGCACCACATTGCCGGCCTTCCTCAACGCCGCCGGCGTGCCGCGGCACCCTGCCGGCCAGCCGGGGGTGCAGGTGTTCTCCCTGCCCAGCGACGAGGCTCAGGTCTACACCGTGACCACTGACACTTGGGACCAGGCGCCGCGCCTGGTGGACTTCCCGGCCGGTCCGTACAGGCCGCGCCTGGGGATCGGCGGGCAGGGCGTGGGGCTCCTGGCCATCAACCGGTCCGGCCAGCCCTGCGCCGTTGAGGGCCTGAGCCTGGAGAGCGGCGCCGGCCAGCCGATCATTCAGTCCACCGGTCACGTCATGCTAACGGCTAAGGGTGCGGCCGGCCTGAGCGAGGCCGACGGGCTCCTGCTCACGACCATCGAGCCGGGCGAGTTCCGGCTGCGCACCGACCAGCCTTTGCATGCCCTCGTCGGCGACATCGTGGACGGACACTGGCAGGAACGCGAAAGGCTCCCGGTGAGTTGGCACCACAACATGTTGGAGCTGCAGATGGACTCCAGCGCGGCGCGGAGCCTCATCGTGCTCACCACGGAGACGCAGCAGCAAGCGAACCTGGCCTGGGTTGAGGAGCTTCTGCAGGAGTAGACCGCTGAGAAGTCCGACACGCAGAGAGATCGCGAGAGATCCTGCCGGTCCTATCGCTTTCGTCTGGAGTTGCGCAAGTGACACATAGGGAACGGTTTCTGGCCGCGGTCCACCACCAGGTCCCCGATCGTGTGCCCCTCGATTTGATGGGCACGGCAGGGGGATTGGTAGACGAGGCACTCTTCGCCCTGCGAGACTACCTGGGGCTGGAGGACCATCCACGCCGGTTCCGCACCGGCGAGAACGTCAACTACTACGACGAGCAGATTCTGGACGCGCTGGATATAGACACACGCCGCGTCTGGCTGCGGCAGCCGCCACACGCCAAGAGGTACCATGGGGACGGATCCGTCACTGACGAGTGGGGTCTCCGGCGGATACCGGTGGGCGGCTACATGCAGATGGCCGATCCGCCGCTGGCCGAGGCCACCGCTGCCGATCTGGCGCGCTATCCCTGGCCGGACGCCCATCATCCGGCGAGGGTGGAAGGGTTAGCCGAGGAGGCCGCTCGCCTCTGCCAGGAGACCGACTACGCCGTGGTCGCCCGCGCGCCCTGCGCCGGCTTCCTCGACATCGCCTGCTGGCTACGCGGCACCGAGCGCTTCATGCAGGACCTGATACTGGACCCTGAGTTCGCCCGGAGGCTGGTCGGCTGCATCCTAGACACCGAACTGGCCCTCTTCGAGGCGTTCCTCAAGGCGGTTGGACCCAATGTGCAGATGGTGGAGACGATGGACGACATGGCGGCCAACAACGGACCGCTTGTCTCCCCCGCCCACCTGCGGGAGTTCATCCTGCCCGCGCACCGGGAGCTGAACGCACTGATCAAGAGCCTGGCGCCGGAAGCGGCGATCTTCCTGCATAGCGATGGTGACCTGATGGCGATCATGGGCGATCTGAGCGAGTGTGGGGTGGATGTAACCAGCCCGACCCAGCCCAACCTGGAGGGCATGCCCTTCGAGCGACTGAAGGCCGAGTTTGGCGACCGCATATGCTTCCACGGCGGAGTGGACAGCCAGGGCGCCCTGCGCGGCACGCTGGACGATGTGGAAGCGGATGTACGCCGCTGCGTGAGGGATCTGGGCCGGGATGGCGGGTACATCGTCGCCCCCTGCAACCACCTGCAGGCCGATGTTCCGCCCGCGAATGTGGTGCAGCTGTACCAGGCGGCTCGAGAGCAGGCATATGAGTAGCACGGCCCTGGTGGAGCAGACCCACCGAACGAGTACGCTCGCCGGAGCGATGCATCCTGACGGCTGAGGAGGCGGAGAGCTTGCGTTACGCCATCGGCATGGACCTGGGCGGCAGCAGCGCCAAGCTGGGCCTGGTCTCCGAACAGGCTGCCGTTCTGGGTAGGGAGATCGTAGCGACGCCCGAGTCGGGCGATCCGCTGCTGGTCCTCCAGCCCTTTGCCGAAGCCGTGGACCGACTGGGCGCCCTGGCCCACGCGCGCGGCTTGCAGGTGGCGGCAATCGGGTGTGGTGTCCCCGGCTATCTGGATCCAAGCCGTACCGTCGTCGACAAGAACAACATCGCCGCTCTCGATGGCTTCGCCATCAGCCCCTGGCTGCAACAGCGCTTCCGCCTGCCCGTGGCGGTGGACAACGATGCCTGCGCGGCCGCTATCGCCGAGGCCGCCTCGACAGGCTCCGACCGGCACGAACGCGTGCTCAGCGTGACCGTGGGATCCGGCATCGGCGTGGTCCTGGTGGTGGGCGGCGATGTCGCGCGGATCATGCACGGCGTCACCGGCGATGCTGCTCACATCATCGTCGACCACGCGAGCCGGGAACGCTGTCCTCTAGGTTGCCGCGGCTGCCTGGAGACGGTGGCCTCCGCCCGCGCCATCGCTCGCTTGGGGCAGCGGGCGGCGGAGAGCGGTGCCTCTCCCTTGCTCGCAGCGAGGCTCAGGAACCTCGGCAGCGTCACTGGTCTGCATGTCTCTGAGGCCGCTGCTCAGGGCGACCCGGCCGCACTACAGATCATCCGCCAGGCCGGCTACTGGCTGGGCGTCGGGCTGGCCAGCTGGGCTCCCATCTACGAGCCGGACTTGGTCCTGCTCGGCGGGGCGGTGGCGCAGGCCGGCGACGAGTGGTTGGCGGCAGCGACGGCAGCGATGCGTGACGTCGGCTACCCGTTCTTCGTGGACAGGATCGAGGTACGCAGGAGCACCCTCGGGAACGACGCGGGCATGGTTGGGGCAGCCTTGCTCGCTCTCCGACAGACACGTCCGCCGGGCAGGTGCCACGCCGCCGGCTGATCCGGCCCGAGAAGCGGTCGGCCGCCCTGCCCGCGCCGAGCGGCGGGGCCGCTTGGGGGTGACGGGGCGGTTCCGCGCCTGGGTGCAGGGTCGCGCCTTGTCCGCCCGGGGCCTGATGCTGGCGCCTGATGGCGACGCACTTGCTCCGACCTCGCGGTAGATTCCTCGCTTCCGCTCGGAATGACACGTCTGGCCGGCCGTGGCCTACGCGATGGTTAGCCCGCCGTTGCCTTGTCCAGGGCCTGGTCCAGGTCCCAGAGGATGTCCTCGATGTCCTCGAGGCCGATGCTGAGGCGGATGAAGTCGGGCCCGATGCCGGCCGCCACCAGGTCCGCCTCGCTCAGTTGGCTGTGGGTGGTGCTGGCCGGATGGATGGCCAGGCTCTTGGCATCCCCCACGTTAGCGACATGGCTGAGAAGCTGAAGGGAGTCAATGAAGCGACCTCCCGCCTCCACCCCGCCTCTCACCCCGAAGCCCATGATGGCGCCCGGCCCCTTGGGCAAATAGCGCTCGGCGCGCCCGTGGTGCCGGTGCGAGGGCAGACCCGGATAGGCGACGAAGGTCACGCGTGCGTCGCCGTCCAGGAAGCGGGCTACCGCCTGGGCATTGGCGACGTGACGGTCCAGGCGCAGGCTGAGCGTTTCCACGCCGAGCAGGGTCGTCCAGGCGTTGAAGGGAGCTTGGCAGGCGCCTATGTCGCGCAGCATCTGGACGCGGGCCTTGGTGATGAAGGCGGCCGGTCCCAGGTCGGCAAAGACGAGGCCATGGTAGCTCGGGTCAGGCGTGGTGAAGTTGGCGAAGCGACCACCGGCCCAGTCGAAGTTGCCGCCGTCGACGATGATGCCCCCGATCGTCGTGCCGTTGCCGCTCAGGAATTTGGTGGTGGAGTGGGTGACGATGTGCGCGCCCAGCTCGAAGGGGCGGCAGAGGTAGGGGCTGGCGAAGGTGTTGTCGATCATGAGCGGGATGTGATGTCGGCGGGAGATGTCGGCCACTTCGTCGAAGGGGAAGACGCTGATATCGGGGTTGCCCAGGGTCTCCCCGTAGAGGATCTTGGTATTGGGGCGGATGGCCTTCTCGAACTGCTCCGGCTGGTCCGGGTCAACGAAGGTCACCTCGATGCCCAGCCGGGGGAAGGTGTAGCTGAACTGGCTGAAGGTGCCACCGTAGAGCTTGTTGCTGGCGATGATATGGTCTCCGGCGACGCACAAGGTAAGGATGGCGAGCGTCTGCGCGCCATGCCCGCTGCTGGCGGCCAGGGCTCCCACGCCCCCTTCCAGAGAGGCAATCCGCTGCTCCAGCACATCGTTGGTGGGGTTAGAGATGCGGCTGTAGATGTTGCCTGTCTCCGTCAGGGAGAACAAGTCGGCCGCGTGTTGGGTGCTGCGGAACTGGTAGCTGCTGGTCTGGTAGATGGGCACCGCCCGGCTGCCCGTGGCGGGATCGGGCGCTTGGCCGGCGTGGAGTTGACGCGTGGTGAAGCCGAACTGCCGCTCTGAGCTCATGGGTGGACTACCTCCATTCTCAACTCTGCCACAGCCAGGGCCAAGAGGGGTCGCGCCCGCTCCCGGCCGAAGGTCTCTTGGTCTCGTCTGCTAGCGTACGACGGGGTAGCCCGCCTGCTGCCAGGCATCCAGGCCACCCTGCAGGGCACGTGCGTCCTCGAAGCCGTGCTCGCTCAGCCATAGCGCCGCCCGGGCGCTTGTCGCTTCGCTTGGTCAAGTGCAGACGGTGATGACGAGCCGCGCCTTGGGCAGCGTCGTCCAGGTCGACTCGATGGTTGCCAGGGGCAGGGAGACGGAACTGGGGATATGCCCCTGGGCGTAGTACTGCTCCGCGCGCACGTCCACGAAGAGGGCGGTTCCGGCAGCGTGATGCGCCACCGCCTCCTCGACGCTGATGCGCGCGACCTCGGGGAAGGGGATCCCCGAAATGACGACCGGTGTGGGAGTGGCCTGGGGACTGCAGGCACTCACCAGGGCCGCCAGCGCCAGGATCATCACCAGGGCGGGCAGCAGGCGTCCGGAATGTCGGGCGGATCGGTCTCGCGCGGGGCGCATAGGCACACCTCGACTGGAATGACTGATAGTGTAGCCGGTACTACCCCGTCTCGCCGAATAGGCCGGTGCTGAGGTAGCGCTCACCGGTGTCCGGCAGGATGACCACCAGGCGCTTGCCGGTATTCTCGGAGCGGGCGGCCACCTGCAGGGCGGCCCAAAGAGCAGCCCCGGAGGAGATGCCCGCCAGGATGCCCTCCTCGCGCGCCAGACGGCGAGCCGTCTCGGCGGCGTCATCCTCCTGGACGGTGATGATCTCATCGAGGAGGTCCGTGCCCAGCACCTCGGGTATGAACCCGGCACCAATGCCCTGGATGCGGTGCGGGCCGGGAACCCCGCCGGAGATGACCGGCGAACCGGCCGGCTCGATTGCCACCGCCTTCAGGCCGCGGTTGCGGGCCTTGAGCACCTCGGCGATGCCGGTGATGGTGCCGCCGGTGCCCACTCCCGCCACCAATATGTCCACCCGCCCGTCGGTGTCCCGCCAGATCTCTTCGGCGGTGACTTCACGGTGAATACGGGGGTTGTCGGGGTTGCGGAACTGCTGGGGCATGAAGGCGTTGGGGGTGCTCGCCAGCAGGCGCTCCGCTTCCTCGATGGCGCCCGTCATGCCACGGCTGCCCGGAGTGAGCACCAGCTCGGCGCCGAAGGCGCGCAGCAGATTGCGCCGCTCCACGCTCATAGTCTCGGGCATGGTGAGAATGAGGCGGTAACCTCGCGCGGCACAGACCATGGCCAGGCCGATGCCGGTGTTGCCGCTGGTGGGCTCGA
>JAAYAV010000162.1 GCA_012719195.1 Anaerolineae bacterium
GATGCAGGTCAGGTTGGCCAGCCGGTACTTGGCGGCGATAAGCGCTCCCTCCCATACCACTCCCGCCTGCACCTCGCCATCCCCCAGCAACACATAGGTGTGCCAAGAAGCGCCGGCGCGACGAGCAGCCAGCGCCAGCCCTGCTCCCAGCGCCACCCCGTGTCCCAGAGCACCGGTGGTCGCCTCGATGCCGGGCGTCTTGAGCCGGTCGGGATGACCCTGCAATCGCGAACCCAACTGGCGTAGAGTGCAGAGCTCCGCCGCAGCGAAGTACCCTCGCCGGGCCAGAGCCGCGTACAGTGCCGGGGCAGCATGACCCTTGGACAGGATGAACCGGTCGCGCTCCGGCCAGTCCGGTCTTTTGGCGTCAACCCTCAAATGCTGGAAGTACAGGCAGGCGATGATCTCCGCCGCCGATAGGGACCCGCCCGGGTGACCGGACCCGGCGTCGTGGACCATCTGGACCACGTCGCAGCGGATCTGCCGCGCTCGCTCCTCCAGGCCGGCGATCTGGGACTCGCTATACATCCACTCTCCTCTGCCAACGCGGACCACCGGCGCCAACCGCCGCTGCGTCCACCTCTAGAGTCATCACGCAGTCGCCAGGGGCGGTCGTCCTCTCCCCCAGGGGCCGAGCAAGGCGCGCCCCCCGGGGTCGCTCAACTCACCGCCCGGCTTCGGTCTCGGGCTAGGCCGTCCAGCCCGGCATGCTCAGCAGCCGGACGATGTGCATGAAAGCACGCGGCACATGGAAGGGGTCCTTCACCGGCAGCGCCACGACCTTGTCAATGGGGGTGTTGTCCCGGTTGCGGATGGATGCCCATTCGCCCGCCGGCTCGGGGAAGGTAGCGAAGGTGTACTCATGCATGCGCCAGAACCACTCCCGGCTCCACTCGCTCGGCTCGTAGTAGTGCGCCAGGAGCAGGGCGTACAGCGCCTCCGAGTGCACCCACCACAGCTTGGCGTCCCAGTCGTCCAGCAGCTTGCGGACCATGGCGTGGTCCGTCAGACCCTCGGGCACCGCGCCCCGCGGCCGGCCGCCCTCCATGTGGGCGAACTGGGTCAGGCCCGGGTACTCATCGTCCCAGCCCAGCTCGCAGGCCCGGCGGATGGCGGCGATGGCCTGCCCCTTCATGGTCTCGTCGCCGGCTTCCTCGGCGTAGTGGAGCACGAACCACATGGACTCCAGGGTGTGTCCGGGGTTGATGTAGGTGCCCAGCAGGTTGGGCTGGACGCGCCCGTCGGTGCCCATGAACTCGATGAGCACGTCCAAGTCCGGCTGGCGGTGCTGGTACATCACCGTCCGCGCGAACTCCGACGCCCGCCGGTGCAACCGCTCGCTCAGGGCGGGATCGAAGTCCTCGGAGGTCACGGCCAACTCCCGCGTGACCTCCAGCATGATCATGGGAATGCCGTGCTGCTGGTAACCTTCCGGCGTCGGGTAGGGATCGGTGCGGAAGTCTCCCAGCGTGATGCGCGCCTCGACCGACTCGTACAGCCGGGTGGCGAAGTCGAACGCGGCCGGATCGTGGGAAGCGCGGGCATACTCAGAGAGCCCGTAGACCACGAAGCAGTCGGCGAAGGTGCTGGTGTCGTAGAACTCGCCCGGCTCAGCCTGCCTGGGGTTGCCCTGCTCGTCCAGAAGGATGGGCTTGCCCTCCCGGCTGAGGATGAAGGCCACGTGGCCGTTGGGCAGCAGGGCGTGCTTCATGAGGAACTCGGCCCCGGAGCGGGCCAGCCGCAGGTACTGGGGTGCCTCGGCAGTGTGGGCGAACTGGCAGGCCAGCCGCGCCCACACCCACACGAAGCGGCCCTGCGACCAAGTGAACTTGTGGTTGTGGAGGAGGCGGCCGCCGGAGTTGGAGAAGCCGGTGTAGTAGCCGCCGTGCTCCTCGTCTATGGCCTTCTCCAGCCAGTAAGGCAGCAGGTGCCGGAAGAGGTGGTCCTGGTAGGACTGCCGCAACTCGCCCACCGTCCGGGCGTCAAGGGGTTTCGCTTCGGTTGCCATCGCCGTCCTCGCGCGACAATGTCGGCCGGGGAACCGGCCCACCGTAGAATGCCTCAGGACGGCCGTTCTGTCATGTGGGGAGAGGTGATCAACCGCAGAGGACGCAGAGAGCGCAGAGAAGAGGAGGCTGGCGGCAAGGGTGAGCCGGGATCAGGTGCGGTCCTGACTCCCACCGGGAGGAGATGGTTCTCGACCCCCTCTCCCACGGGTGGGAGAGGGGTGGCCGGCAGGCCGGGGTGAGGGTCCCTCCAGCCGTCCTCATACCGACACCTCCCTCACCAGCCGCTGCAGGCGGGCGTAGATCGCCACCGCAGGGGTCAGAAGCGCGGCCGAGGCCAGGAGGGCGGCTCGCAGCGACAGCGCCGATCCCAGCGCCCCCACCGCCGGCCCGCCCGCGATCTGTCCCAGCGCGTTCGCCTGGCCCCCCATGCTGATGACGGTGGCCCGCACCGAAGGGTCTAGGTCCCGGTTGAGCCAGCCCACGTACAGCGGGTCCATGACCGCCCGGCACACCGAGGCCGCCAGACGGGCCGTCAGGGCGAGCGCGAAAGAGCGGGCCAGGCCGAACACAGCCACGCTCGCTGTCAGGACGACCGTGAGCACCAGAAGAGCCCTTGCCGTAGGCCGCTGCCCCGCCCCTCCCAACCGGCGTCGCGCCACCTCCGTCCCGGCCAGCGACAGCACCATGCCGGCGGCGTTGATGAGGCCGAACCAGAAGACGGAATCCACCGAGCCCAGGGAGGGCAGACTTACGTTGGTCAGCAGGTGAGCCTCCCAAAGGCGGTCCAGGCCCTCGCTGAAGGCTCCCTCCACGAAAGTGACCGCCACCAGCCCGGTGAGCACCGGCCGGCCCCGGACCACACGCAGCCCCTTCCGGGCGATGTGCGCCATCTGGGCCCAACTGCCGCGCTCCTCCCGGGGCGCCGGCCGAAAGCCGTGCTCCGGCATCAGCAGCACCAGCCCGGCTGCCAAGACCAGCATCAGACAGCCGCCCGTAACGATGGGCAGATCGAGCCGGAGGGTGGCGAGCCCGGCTCCCGCCAACGTGCCCCCCAGGCCGCCCAGAGTGGAGAACTGGGCCCCGCGCAGGTAGGCTCGCCGCGCCCGCTCCTCGCCAATCTCGTCAGCGATCCACGCCTCCCAAGAGCCGCTAATGAAGGTGTGGGCGACGCCCTTGACCATCTCGGCGGCGGCGATGACAGCGAAGACGGGCACCACTCCTTGGACGATGAAGCCCGCGCCCAGTAGGGCGGTGCCGGCGATCACCGACCACTTGCGGCTGTAGGCGTCGGCCACGACGCCGGTGGGCACCTCAAAGGCGAAGTAGCCCACCTCCAGCGCCGTCCCCACCAGCACCAGCTGTAGCGGGGACATCCCCACCACGCGCACGTAGTAGACCGCCGCCATGGTGTAGACCGTGTGCAGGGCGAAGAAGGTGGCCGCGTTGGCAGCCAGGTAGACGCGGTAGGCGGTACGGCCCCTCTGCCCATCAGGCGACGTGGCTATCGGCGTCATTGGCGCTACAACAGAAAGTCGCCCCTCCCGGAGGGGAGGGGGAGACGGTCACACCGCCAAGGGGTCATCGGATCGCCGGGTGGCCGCAGGCTCAGGAGGCCGCCAGCCGCCGGGCCCAGGCCTTCGCCCGCTCCACCTCGCCCGGCTTCAGCGGTCCCTTGGAGTCCAGCACAGCGAAGCCCTCTGGAGCCGCCGCCGAGGTGCCGCCGCTCCTGGTGAGCCGCTTGGCGATGCGCGGCGCCGCCCAACCGAACAGCTTCATCATTATGTTGAGTAACCACGACTTGGAGTCCTCGATGGTGATCCGGGTGTCGAAGGCTGCCACCTTCACTCCCTGGAGCGAGCCGGGTGCCAATCCCTTGAGGAACGCCTTTGTGTTGGGCGAGGCGCTGAAGCCGCGCGTGGGCGAGCCCACCACCAGCAGGTCCAGCCCGGCCAGGCTGTTCGGCCCGGCGCTGTCCACCTTTACGGCTTCCGTTCCCAGCTCTGCGGCGACGGCGCGCGCGATCTCCTCGGTGTTTCCGAAGAAGGTGTCATAGACGACCAATGCCTTCATGACCGCACCTCCCAACCAGCACTGCCACCTGGCCCAAACCCGCTGAGTCTACCGCGGTCTGGCGGTCTCATCCAGCCGCCGGGCGTCCCGACGGGGTGATCTCATCTCGGCTGAAGACAGGGCCCGAAACCGGCCCCATCCGCTCCCGGCGTCATCCTAGGGCCCACCAGGCGACAGGAGCAGCGGCTGGGGCCGACGGGTCTGCGGGATGATGAGAGCAGACTCCTCGCTGCGCTTGGAGTGACACGGGGCAGCCCAGCGCTGAATGCCGCAGGCGACGCCCCAATGGGGTCACAGCAGACCGGAGAACCCGCCTAGCCTGACGCCGAGCCGCTAGGTCCGATCGTCCCGGCCGCTAGGAGCCGGGTTCTGGGGCGCCCGCCGCTGCGCCATGGTACGCTCCACCTCGTGCCGCGCCTCCTCGAGCTCCGCGGTGACGGCGCCGGCCACTCCGCTGCAATGGGTGGCGATCGCCTCGAAGACCCGATGCCCGATGAGCGCGTGGCCGAGGTCATTGGCGTGGACCGTGTCCGGGTGAACGGACCAGTCCGCCTGCCCCTGGGCGGCCCAGATGTCGGCCAGGATGCAGCCGCACTCCTCGGCGAGTTGTCCGATGACCAGGTTGTACACTGCCGTCGCCTCGGCGCTGCCCCGGTTGTAGGGTGGGTAGAGGTCGTAGGCAGTCATGTGGTACACCCTCGTCAGCACCGTGACGGGAGCGCACGCCTGCTGCACATCGCCGATGATCCGCCGCATATCCTCGCGGAAGTCCTCCGGTGGCATGCCGGCGCGCATGTCGTTGAGGCCGTAGGCGAGGATGAACAGGTCCGGCCGGAGGGCCACGACGTCGGAGTGGTAGCGCTCCAGGGCACTCGGCTTCGCCGAGGTGAGGTAGCCGGGGCTCCGCGGCGATATGGCATTGGCGCCAATGCCCCGGTTGTGCAGCGTCACCGGCGCCCCCTGGAACTCGCCGATGAGGCGCGCCACCACGTTGACCCAGCGGCGCTCTTCCGTCGAGGCCCCGGCGCCGGCCACGGTGCTTTCACCCAGTGCCACCAGCGTGCGGAAAGGTCGGGCGTACAGATCAGGCCGCATGAATCCTCCTTGCGCGCCCATTGACGCTGGTCAGGGCGCGGTCACCACCAGGCGAACGTTAGGGCGCTCCTCGTGCACCTCCACGCGGCCCGCTCCCGCGGCACGGAACATCTCCGCCATATCGGCCGGGGCGAAGAAGGTACTGCGCATGAGCGCGACTCTCTCCGCCAGGGCCAACCACTTGACCGAGCGATAGCGGATGTCCGGGTCCTCGATGACGGCGAGCCCGCCCGGCGCCAGCACCCGTACCACCTCGCGCGCCGCGGCGCGATGATCGGCCAGGTGGTGGAAAACGTCCACCATCACGAGACGGTCGAAGGCGCCGTCAACGAAGGGCAGACGCTCGCCCTCGCCCGTACAAACGGGCAGCCCCTTGGAGCGTGCCTCCCTTCCCATCGTCCATGAGGCATCACACACCACGAGCAAGCAGTCGCAGCCGAAGGTGGAGGAGACGCGGCCGGTACCTCCGCCGACGTCGAGCACCCGGAGGCCGTCCCGGACGTTGAGCAGCCGCAGGATCGGTTCCGGCCCGGAGTAGGGCAGCACCCGGTCGTAGATGCGCGCGACCAGGTCAAAGTGGTTGAGCGGCAATGGACCTCCTAGGACTGAGCGGTGGAGACAGCGCGGACGCGGACCCGGCGGTAGAGAAGCACGGCGCATGCCACCGAGGCCAGGTTGAACAGCCCCACCACCACGAACGGCAGCCCGCCACTCACCTGCACCAGCCAGCCCCCCACCTGCGTGCCGGCGATCATACCCCCGTACCAGCAGATGTGGGTGAAGCCGAGGGTCCGGCCATGCTCGCCCAGGGGAGACACCTGGCTGATAAGCCCCGGGATGGGTACCGACAGGGCCCAGGCAAACCCGGCCCCCAGCACCCCGGTTACGTAGAGCCCGACGAGGCTGTCCGTGGCCAGCGCGGCCGCCAGCGATGAGACCACGATCAGGGCCGTCAGCGCCACCACCAGGAGCGTGCGGTCCATTCGGTCGCTGAGGCGACCCGAGACCAGTTGGCAGGCGGAGGCGAATAGCAGCATGACCGTGCCGTAGTAAGCGGCGGTGCTGGGGGACCCGGAGACACGATAGATCAGCAGAGGGAACAGCAGCGACGCCGTGCCCCAGTAGGCAGTGGGGATGAAGCGGAGCAGCCCCAGGAGCAGCACCTCGGGGCGCTTGATGATGGTCCCGTAGCCGGAGAGGCTCTGCGCCGAACTGAGGCTACCGGCCTGTCCGGACGCTCTCGGTACGAACAGCACGCCGGCGAGAAAGACCGCCGTGCCCATGACGGCGCCCAGCACGCCGAGAAGGCGAAAATCGTAGTGGGCCAAGACGAGCCCGGAGAGCGAGTTGCCCAGCGCCCCACCGAGCGTCGGGGCGGTGAAGATGAGGGCAGCCGCCAACCCTAGCTGCTGCTTGGGAACCGTCGCCAGGGTGTAGGTGTCGCCGCCGAGGTAGTAGGCCCCACCGGAGAAACCCGCGTAGATGCTGAACGCCATCAGCGCCCACGGCGACCCGGTGAGGAACACCAGGCTCACCACGCCCAGGCCCGACAGCCCCAGAAGCAGCACCCGTCGCTGCCCGATGGCATCGCTCAGCGCCCCGCCGACGAAGGCCGCGCCCCCGGCGAACAGCAGTCGCGCCGAGACCAGCAGCGAAGCGAAGTCCGGCTCCCGCCCCAGGATGTCCTCGGCGTAGACCGGCAGTAGCCCGCGGCCGGCCGCCGCCGACAGGTCACCGAAGAAGAAGAGCGCCAGAAGGATGCTGAAGGGGCGCAGCCAGAATGACTGAGCGCGGCCGAAGTCCAGCGAACGCGCGACCGGCCGCACGACGAGGCGCCTCCAGGCGACATTGATCATAGGCGATGCCACTCCGGTGGGCCGGCGGGCAGCCGCCGGCGACAACGAGGTGACGCGAGTATAGCGGCTCTCGTGCGGCCGGTCACTGTTGGGCAGTCTCTGAGCCAATCTCGGCTAGGTCGGGCTTGCATTTCCGGGGATTGGTACTACAGTGGAGCCCGAACTTGGTGGAGGTTCCATTGGAGTACTCGCTTCACACTCAGGAGGTAGGCATGCTCTCACACCGGAAACTCACTCGCCGAAGCGCACTGCGGATCACCGCTCTAGCCGCCTTGAGCGCAGGCGTAGCTGCCTGCGGCGGCGCTACCCCGGCGCCTGCCACGGGAGCTGAGCCGGCCGCTACTACCGCACCGGCGGCCGCCCCGGAGGAGAAGACCACCGTCCGCTGGCAGGACTGGCCGGACTGGGAGCCCAACCTCGAGCGGATCATGGACAAGTTGGCCGAGGACCTGCCTCAGTACAACTTCGAGTTCGAGACTCTGGGCGACGGCTTCGAGGACAAGACCATGGCCGCCATGGTCGCCGGCACCGCCCCGGACGTGACCACCGGCTGGGGGCCCATCTTCCGCATCTGGGCCGAGAAGGGCCAACTCCTGGACCTCAACCCCTTGGTGGAGCGGGACTTCACCGCCGATCGCATCGGTGACTTCCACAAGTTCCAGTGGGACGGCATGGTGGCCAAGGACAGCGGCATTCGCTTCGCCGTGCCCTTCTACGTGAACCTCATTTTCCTCTTCTACAACAAGGATGCCTTCGACGAGGCAGGCCTGGACTACCCGACCGGCGATATGGACCACGACGACTACACCCAGGTCCTCGTCGGAAGCATGAAGCGCGACGGCGACAGGATCACGCGCTGGGGCGGGTCCATCGCTCCCACAGCGTACGACCGGTTCCAGGTCCACGTCCAGAGCTACGGCGGCCACGTGGTCAACCCCGACGACTGGACAGAGTGCTGGCTGGGCAAGGACGAGTCCCTGGAAGCACTCGAGTGGATCCGCGCCCGGTTGTGGGACGACAACTCCCTGGCTCAGCCCCTGCAGCTTCAGGGCATCGGCCAGGCCACCGGTACGCAGGCCGGCCCCTGGGCGGCCGGGATGCTCGCCACCGAAGAGGGCGGCATGGGCGCCATCGCCTTCTACGCCAACGAGAGCCCCTTCAAGTTCGCTCTGACTCACCTACCCGAGGGCCCGGCGCGACGCTCCACCTTGGGTACCACCGACGGCTACGCCATCTACAAGGGCAGCCAGAACCCCGAAGGCGCCTGGGATCTGCTGCAGTTCCTCACCGATGACTACTTCCAGACCATGGTTACCGAGACCTGGGGCGGCATCCCGGCCCGGCAGTCCCTTATCCCGAACTGGAAGGAGCTCATCATCAAGAGCTTCCCGGTCCTGGAAGACTCCAACATGGACGCCATCCTCGAAGCCCTGGAGTGGGGCTATCCCATGACGACCGAGGAGTTCAAGGTCCACTCCGAGTCGCAGACGGCCATCATCGCCGCCCTGGAGAAGGTCTTCTCCGTGGGCGACACGCCGGTGGACTACTTCATCCAGGTGGCCGAGGAAGTTACCGCCATCAACCGCGAGGGCTGATCGTCTCCGGCGACCGAGCGCCTGTCTCGAGTCGTCCTGCCTGTGCAGGGGCGCATATTGGTGCGCCCCTGCCGACATCTGCGACCTTCCGGATCGTTCCCAAGGAGGTGATCATTGGCGCAAGCCATCGGCAGCACCAAGGGAGCAGTCGTCGACCGGCGGCGGCACCTCTCTCAGAGAGCCAAAGAGGAAATCGCCGGCTATCTGTTCATCAGCCCCTGGATCGTGGGCTTCCTGATCTTCACAGCCGGAGCCATGATCTTCTCTCTCGGCCTGGTCTTCTTCAAGACCGATCTGCTCACGGGCTTCAACTTCTACGGCCTGCGGAACATCACCAAGATGCTGTCCGACCCGCTCTACCACAAGAGCCTGCAGGTCACGTCGTACTACGCCTTCGCCGTGGTGCCGCTGAGCCTGGCCATCGGCCTCATCATCGCCCTGGGGCTCAACCAGGGGCTGCCCGCCCAGAGCCTCTGGCGGACGCTCTACTATCTGCCCTCGGTGACCTCCGGTATCGCCGTGGCCATGCTCTGGATGTGGATCTTCCACCCCGACGCCGGTCTGCTGAATCAGGCCTTGCTCATGGCAGGCATCGAGGGGCCGCGGTGGCTCTACTCTGAGAACTGGGCTGTGCCTGCCTTCATCATCATGGGAGCCTGGGGCGCGGGCGGCAACATGCTGCTCTACCTGGCCGGTCTGCAGGGCATCCCTACCCATCTCTACGAGGCCGCCCGCATCGACGGGGCCAGCTCTCTCCGCACCTTCTGGGCCATCACCATTCCTATGCTATCGCCGACCATCTTCTTCAATCTCATCATGGGCATCATCGGATCGTTCCAGATCTTCACCCAGGCCCTGGTGATGACATCGGGCGGACCCAACAACGCCACCCTGACCATCATGCTCTACCTCTACCGCAAGGGTTTCGAGCAGTTCCAGTTCGGCTACGCCTCCGCCATCGCCTGGTCGCTCTTCGTGATTGTGCTGCTGCTGACGCTTCTCGTGTTCCGCAGCTCAGCGGTCTGGGTCTACTACGAGGGGGAGGTGCGGAAGTGAGCGCACGTGCTGCTGCCCGCCGACCCGGCCTGAACCGCTATCGCTTCCTGCGCATCTTCTGGCGAGTCGTCCTCCTGCTGGTGGTGGCGATCGGCTCCGTCATCTTCATCCTCCCCTTCGTCTGGATGGTGTCGACGTCGTTCAAGGCCACTGACGAAGTACTGCGCTTCCCGCCCATCTGGATTCCGGCCAGCCTGCGCTTCGAGAACTACATCGAGCCCTGGGCGCGCCTGCCCTTCAGCACCTACTACAAGAACACCATCACGGTAGTGGCGCTCAACCTGGTGGGCACGCTGCTCTCCAGTTCGCTGGTTGCGTTTGGCTTTGCCCGCCTGCGCTTCCGGGGGCGCAACATTCTCTTCCTGATCCTGCTGAGCACCATGATGCTGCCTAGCCAGGTGACGCTGGTGCCCACCTACTACCTCTTCGCCAAGCTGGGCTGGGTCAACTCGCTCCGGCCACTGATCATCCCCGTCTTCTTCGGCAGCGCATTCAACATCTTCCTGCTGCGGCAGTTCGCCATGACAGTGCCCCTGGAGCTGGACGACGCCGCCAAGATTGACGGGTGCGGCTACTTGGCCACCTACTGGCGCATTGTCATGCCGCTCATGCGGCCGGCGCTGGGCGTCATCGCCATCTTCCAGTTCACCAACGACTGGAACGACTTCTTCAGCGCCCTCATCTACCTCAACAGCCCCAAGAACTTCACCATCGCCCTCGGCCTCCGTACCCTGCAGTCCACCATCCTCTACGTGCCCATGCAGCAGGTCATGGCCATGACCCTGATCACCATGATCCCGGTCCTGGCGGTATTCTTGATCGCGCAGCGCAAGTTCATCCAGGGCATCGTGATCACTGGGGTGAAGGGTTAGGCAGCCCCGGGGTTTGGCGTTCCCGGACAGAAGCGGTAGACTATAGATGACCGGACCGCTCCACCTTACGGCCCGGTCTCTTGGCCGCTGGTTGTACCCTAGCTACAGGAGGACGAGACGTGACCATGAGGCGCCTTTTCACGCGACGCGAGGCCCTGCGTGCCTCAGCCCTGGCAGCGCTCAGCTTGGGGGCAGCCGCCTGTGCCGGCGCATCCCCCGAGGCAGCCACTCCTGCCGAGACCGCCGCGCCCGCAGCCGCGGGAGATCAGATGGTGACCATCCGCTGGCAGGACTGGCCCGACTTCTCGGCCGATATTGACAGCACTGTGAGCATGGCCGAGGAAGCGAATCCCGGGATCACGGTGGAGTTCGAGCCGCTGGGCGACAACTGGGTGGAGAAGACACTCGCGGCTATGGTCGCCGGGACCGCCCCCGACGTGTTCACCGCCTGGGAGCCGGAATTCAGCAAGTTCTACGGCAGAGGTCAGATTCTCGACCTTCAGCCTCTGGTGGACCGGGACTTGAGCGAGGAGGACATCGCCGACTTCCACAAGTGGCAGTGGGACGGCATGCTCAGCTACGACAAGAGCATCCGCTTCGGCATGCCCTACTACGTCAACCTGGTCTTCCTATACTACAGCAAGGCCGCCTTTGACGAAGCCGGGGAGTCCTATCCCACCCGGGACCTGGACATGGACAGCTACGCCATGATGCTCAACCGGCTGGTGAAGAAGGATGAGGACAGGATCACGCGCTGGGGAGGCGAGATCCCTCTCACGTACAACTGGCTCACCATCCACGTCCACGCCTACGGCGGCTACGTGGTGAATCCGCAGGACTGGACCGAGTGCTGGTTGGGCAACGACGAGGCTCTGGCGGCCATGGAGTGGATTCGGGCTCGCATCTGGGAGGACAATTCCCTGGCGCAGACGGCGCAGTTGCAAGGCGTGAGCGAGGTGCAGGGCGGCGTTCAGGGGCCTTGGGCGGCCGGGATGATCGCCAGCAAGGAAGACGGCATGGGCAACCTGTCGTACTTCGCCTCGGAGAGCAGGTTCGATTGGGACATCATGCACCTCCCCAAGGGGCCGGCGCGCCGCGCCACCCTCGGCACCACGGATGGTTGGGGCATCTACAAGGGCACCCCCCATCCGGAGGAGGCCTGGCGATTCCTCAATTGGCTTGCCGGGCCTCAGTTCCAGACGGTCATGATGGAATCCTGGGCCGGCATTCCCAATCGTGGTTCACTGATTACGAAGTGGCAGGAGATCGCCCGCGCCTCCTATCCGAGCCTGGAGAACGTCACCCTCGACGTTGTCACCGAGGCGCTGGATGAGGGTTACCCCATGCTCTCCGACCAGTTCAAGAAGCATGCTGAGTCTCAGACCCTTATTGATGCTGCCTTCGAGAAGATCCTCCAGGTCGGCGACACGCGGGTGGACTACCTGAAGGAGATAGCCGACCAGGTCACCGCCCTGAACCGGGAGGACTAGCCGCTCGGCTCGCCATGGACGCCCCTCGAGCCCGGCCTGGACCGGGCTCGAGCACTCGTTAGCACCGAAGATCGCCCGCTGGCGGTTCGAGGGCGGGCGATCGCCCGGAGGAGGATCTCTTGCCCGTACGCGGCCGTCTCGGCTCCTACGACGCCATCCAGGCCATGCTGGCGGCGCACCCGCCCCGCCTGGCCTTCGACGGCAGTACCCCCGCCGACTATCAGGCTTGGCGGGCTCAGTTCCACGACGCCTACCGCCGCTGCCTCGGCCCCTGGCCGACACCGGTGGAACCGAACCTTGAGGTCGTCGAGGAGCGCGACTTCCCCGCCTTCACCGCCACCCGGCTGCACTTCGACTCCGCCCCGGGCGTGGCCGTCTCCGCCTACCTGCTGGTGCCGAAGGGGATCGCACCAGGCGAGAAGCGACCCGGCATCCTCGCCGCCCACGGACACGGCGACGGCCGCCACAACGACGGCAAGGACGACCTCCTCGGCTTGGACGGCGGCGACCCGGACCGCGCCGCCTCCATCCGCCGCCAGAACCTCGACTACGCCAAGCAGGCCGCCGAACGCGGCTACGTCGTCATCGTGCCCGACTGGCTCCCCTTCGGTGAGCGCAAAGCACCCAAGGAGTGGGTGGGCGGGCGTGACCGCTGCAACGTGGTGGGCATGGGCTGGGCCTACCTGGGCTACACCATGCTGGGCCAGAACATCTGGGACGGCATGCGCGCCCTGGACATCCTCGCCACCCGGCCGGAGGTGGACGCCGAGCGCCTGGGCGTGATCGGCCTCTCCTACGGCGGCACCATGACCCTGCACCTGGCCGCCAACGACCCCCGACTCAAGGTGGCGGTCATGAGCGGCTACCTGAGCACCGTCCGCGGCGATGCCATCACCAAGCGGGGCGGCGGCAACTTCTGCCTGGGCCAGCACGTGCCGGAGCTGCTGCTCTACGGCGACATTCCCGATATGGCCGGCCTCATCGCCCCCAAGCCGCTGCTCATCGAGGCGGGGCAAAAGGACACCTGCTTCATCATCGAGGACGCCCGCGCCGCCTACCGGCAACTAGAGCGCATCTACCGTGCCGGCGGCCATGCCGACCGCCTCGCCTACGACGAACACCCTTACGAACACCGCTGGCACGGGGTGCTGGCCTGGGACTGGCTGGAACGCTGGCTCTAGGCCCCGCCGCCGGCCATTATGACGACGACCACTACCGAAGGAGATGATCATGCGAATCTGGGACTGCCACTGCCACGTCCGCGGCGATGAGACCGGCGACGAAGTCCTCCGCCACATGGACGCCGCCGGCGTCGAGCGTATCACCCTTTTCAGCCAGTTCCCGCCCGTCTGGGCCTACCCGCGCGACTGGAAGGACGCCCTCGGCCTCGACCCGGTGGACTTCACCGGGCGGCCCGCCTGCAAAGGCGGCGACCACGTCCCCTTCCGCCGGGAGGACGTCCGCACCAGCATCGAGCACATCGCCAAGGTGCAGGCCGCCGATCCCAGCCGCATCTACGGGATGTTGTGGGCCGAGCCGCGGGCCCCGGGGATCGTCGAGGAGATCGAGTACGCCATCGTTGACCAAGGTCTGCGCGGTGTGAAGATGATCCCCGACCATTGGTCGCCTGGCGATGAGCTTCTCATGCCCATCTACGAGAAGATGGAGGAGCTCGGCAAGCCGATCATG
This sequence comes from Anaerolineae bacterium, assembly GCA_012719195.1. GTDB lineage: Bacteria > Chloroflexota > Anaerolineae > DRVO01 > DRVO01 > Ch71. The sequence continues at coordinate 13,733 of JAAYAV010000162.1, forward strand.
TTCCACTCCGGTATCCTCTACGGCTTCGGCGACTCCTCGCAGTACTGCCGGCCGGTGCTCTTCGAGACGCTGTTGCACTTCCCCAAGCTGCGCTTCTCCTTGGCGCACATCTCCTGGCCCTGGGTGGACGAGTGCATCGCCACCTTCGGCCGCATGCGCGCCGCCGGCGGCTACGGCCAGCGTACGCCCCAGATGTGGATAGACACCTGCCGCGGCACGCCCGATGCCTGGCGCGAGGAAGCCCTGCGCAAGGCCATCCCCTTCTGCGGCATCGAGTACCTCATGTTCGGGGTAGACGGCGTGCCCGAGACCCTGCCCAAGAACGCTCCGGTACACGCACGCAAGGACCTGGACATCCTGCGCAACGTGATCGGCCTTCCTCAGGAGCAGATCGAGACCTTCTTCTGGGGCGCCGCCGAGCGTTTCTTCGGGGAGTAGAGCGCCGTCATCGGGCGGGAGGGCACGGAGGCCATCTGCTCCAACAAATTCGGGTTTGGTGGGCTGTTCCACGCTCTGGGGATTAACCTAACCCCCTAACCCCCTTCCCTACGCGGGAAGGGGGAACCCTAACGCGCCTCGTCCATAGGCAGATGGCCCATCCGGCTCCCCCTTCCTTCTTAGGGAAGGGGGGCGGGGGGTTAGGTTCTGCGCAGGGGCCTTCACCCACCACACGGCAGGCGGCGGCCGGCCCGACCCTCAACCGGACCATTCACGCCGGAGGAGTCCTCATGACCCCCAAAGAACGCGTGCGCATCGCCCTCACCGGCGGCAAGCCGGATCGGGTGCCCTTCGTGCCCGCGGTGGACTACGACTACATGGCCTTGGCCGCCGGGCGCGAGCCCTGGGAGTTCACCCACCTGGGGCCCGAGGCCCAGGCGCAGATCCACGAGGGCTTCTTCCGCCGCCATCCCTGCGACGTCTGGCCCTGCTGGGGCGCTCCCTCGCCCCGGGGCCGCGAGCACCGCGAGATCGTCCGCGACGGCGACCGTGTCTACTACCACGATCACCGCACCGGCCGCCGCTACCGCATAGACCGGCGCGGCGAGCTCCGCGACGAGGCGGGCAACACCGTCATCCTCGGGCCCGACGGCGAGGAGGTGGACCCCAAAGCCGCCGCCATCTGGGTGGCGCGCGACGGCTACCCCCGCCCGGTGGAGAGCATCGCCGATATGGAGGAGTTCGTGGGCGGCTGGGACGAGGAGGGCTACTTCGCCAACCTGGAGTACCTGCAGCCCCGCTATGGCGACCGCCACTTCCTCTGCTTCTGCACCAACACCATCTTCGCCGAGGCGCTGGACCTGTTCGGCGGCTTCCAGGAAGGGCTCATCGCCCTGCACACCAAGCGCGCCCTCTTCCACCAGGCCCTCGAGGCCATCACCGCGCGGCGCCGCCAGCGACTCGTACGGGGTGCTGCCCTGGGCGCGGACGGCGCCTGGATGATCGAGTACTGCGCCGGCGGCGACACCATCTCCCGCGCCGCCTACCAGGAGTTCGTCCTGCCCTACGAGCAGGCGGTCGCCCGCGAAGCGCACCGGCTGGGATTGCTCGTCTACCTGTGGTACTTGGGCGACCTCATGCCCCTGCTGCCCGACCTCGCCCGCCTGGAGGTGGACGGGCTCTTCCCCGAGCAAGGCCGCAAGGGCTACGAGGTGGACCTGGGCGAGGTGCGCCGCCAGGTGGGCGACCGGATGTGCCTCATCGGCTTCAACCAAGAGGAGCACCTCATCGCCGGGGACCGTCGTCGTCTGCGAGAGGGACTGGAGCGCCAGATCGGGGCGGCCGGGCGCAACGGCGCCTTGATGATGGGCACCACCTACGTCATCGAGGACACGCCCCTCGAGCACCTGGACTTCTACATTGATACGCTGCACCATGTCGGTCGGTACGACTAAGCTGCCGCGCTCTGCGAGCGCCCACCGGAGGATTGAATGTACGTGACCCTGCTCTTCGACGTCGAGGACCTCACCGACCCCCGCGCCGACGATACCACTCTGCGCATCGCCGAGATCTTCACTGAGGAAGACGCCATCAGCACCATGATGGTCGTGGGTGAGAAGGCCCGGCTCTATGAGAAGCGCGGCCGGCACGACCTCATCCAGGCCCTGGGCCAGCACGATCTGGCGCTGCACACCAACCGCCACTCCATGCACCCCACCGTGGCCGAGTACCTGGAAGGGCTAGGCTGGGACGAGGGCATCGCCGAAGCGGTGGCCCGCGAGCGCAGCGGCGTCGAGGACATGGAGCGCATCATGGGGCAGTTCCCCTCCTGCTGGGGCCGGGGCGGCTCCACCTGGGGCCCGCAGATCGCCCCCGCCCTGGAGCGGCTGGGCGTACCCGCCATGATCTATACCTTCACCCACCTGCAGGACCGTCGCACCCACATCCACCGCTTCTGCGGCCGGCCTACCTACTACTGGTACTTCGGCGGCTACGACTCCACCTTCTCCGACGACGCCGCTTTCGAGCGCGGCTGGCAGGAAGTGCTGGATCAGATTACCCTCGATCAGGCCGAGGATGTGCCCTGGCTCAGCCTCTTCGTCTGCCACCCGTCCACCGTCCGCGCGCGCACCTTCTGGGATGGCCTCAACTACAACCACGGCGTCAACACCCCGCCGGACCAGTGGCGCATGTCTGAGTACCGGAGCGAGGCCGACTGGTACACCGCCCAGCGCAACCTGCGCCGTTTCGCCCGCGGCATCGCCAACATGCCCGGCGTCCAACTCCGCACCATCCGCCAGATGAACGAGATGATCGCGCCCGAACCCACGGAGGTCGCCGCCGCGGACCTGCAGCGCCTCGCTCAGCAGGCCGTTGCCGCCCCCGTCATCCGCCCCGACGGCCCCCTGGCCTCGCCGGCGGAGGCGCTCTACTTGTGGGCCGCCTGGATAGCCGCGGGTCGTCCCGAAGGGGCTGTCCCCTTCCGCTACGTGGAAGGTCCCGTGGACGAACCGCCGGCGCACGTTGGACTCCTGTCACTGACCCGCGAGCAACTGACCTCCGCCGCGCTCAGCCTCGGCGCTGCCGTAGATCGGTCAGGCCGCCTGCCCGCATCGGTGTCCGTCGCGGGGCAAGCGCTGGGAGTAGGCGCCCTCTATCGCCTGCTGGCCGCCGCCGTCGCCGACCCGTCGCTCGATCCGGTGACGGTGGTGGACGCGCCCACCGTCCCGGCACTGGGCGACGTGCTGGCTGAGGAAGTGCGCGAGGGCGTGCCCGGCTGGATGCACAAGCCCGACCTGAACGTATCCACGCACGCCGCCTACACGCGCCTCATGTCCTGGACGCTCAAACCGGCGGCCCTGCGGTAGGGGCCGGCCCCCGTGCCGGCCCTCGGCCTGACGTGGCTGAAACGCCGCCACAGAGGGAGGGCGCGGGGGTCCTCCCCTACACCAACGGACCGCGACCCTCGGCAGGGGCCGGCCCCCGCGCCGGCCTTCCCCCGCGCGTGACGACCCCGCCAGCCGCGCGGGCCGTCGCCAGCCAGGGAAGGCGTGGGGGACCCAGAGGGAGGGCGCGGGGGCCCTCCCCTACACCAGTGGACCGCGACCCTCGGAAGGGGCCGGCCCCAGTGCCGGCCCTCGGGCACATGGAGGGAACGATGGCGGACACAACCGATGCCTTCGCCACCGGCCTGGAGGTCCTGCGCGAATCGGGCTTCGCCGCCCTGCGCGGCAAGCACGTCGGCTTGCTCACCAACCCCAGCGCCGTGGACGCCCGGCTCGAGAGCACCTACCACATCCTCATCGGTGACGAGCGCGTTCGCCTCGCCGGCTTGCTGGCGCCTGAGCACGGCTTCGCCGGGGCCGCACCGGACGCGGAACACATCGCCTCGAGCACCGACCGCCACACCGGCCTTCCCGTCCACTCGCTCTACGGCGACGTCCGGCGGCCGACGGCGGCGATGCTGGACGGTCTCGACACCGTGGTGTGCGACATCCAGGACGCCGGTGTGCGCTACTACACCTTCGCCTGGACCGTCACCCACATCCTGGAGGCCTGCGGCGAGGCGGGCGTCGAGGTGGTGATCCTCGACCGGCCCAACCCCCTGGGCGGCAACCGGGTCGAGGGCCCCATCTTGGACCGGGCCCTGGCTTCCTTTGTCGGCCGGGCGCCCATCCCGGTGGTGCACGGCCTCACCCTGGGCGAGCTGGCACGCCTGTACAACGCTCTCTGGAACCCGACACCCGCCGAGTTGACGGTGGTGCCCTGCCGGGGCTGGCATCGAGCGATGACCTGGGCGGACACCGGCCGGGCCTGGGTGCCTCCCTCGCCGAACCTGCCGCAGCTCAGTGGCGTCAGGCAGTACCCGGGCTCCTGCCTCATCGAGGGCACCGCCCTGTCGGAGGGGCGCGGAACTCCCCTGCCGTTTGAGGTCGTGGGCGCGCCCTGGCTGGACGGGCAGGCGCTGGCGGATCACCTCAACGACCAGGCGTGGCCAGGGGTCCGCTTCCGCCCCCACGTCTTCCGTCCCTCGGCCAGCAAGTGGCAGGGGCAGGACTGCGGCGGAGTGCAGGCCCACCTCACCGGCTCGGAAGGCTGGCGGCCCATCCACACCTGGCTTGCCCTCATCGCCGCCATCCGCGAGCAGCGACCGGATCGCTTCCAGTGGCTGCCCACCGGTCAGGGCGGCGTCGAGCCCAGTCCCCAGCACTTCGACCGCCTCATCGGCGACGCCCGCGTCCGGGGGCAGATCGAGAGGGGCGTGCCCGTGAGCCGGATCTGCGCCAGCTGGGACGAGGACTGTGACCGCTTCCGCGAGGTACGGCAGCCGTACCTGCTGTACGGGTGAAGTGATGGGAGCCCTCGGTCGAAACCGGGGATGTTGGGCCTCCGGCCGGCCGTCGGCCTGCGCCGGCGCTGGAGACGTGTCGGCCGAAACGGCCGAGGGTGCCCTAGTTGCTCCCGTGCCCGCGAAGGCGGACACTCGGCGCGGCAGCGCCACCTAGCCCCGACTTCAGTCGAGGGCTCTTCCTGCGCTCGGCGTATGCCCACGGCCGCCACTCAAGGAGGAACCCTTCCATGCACCACACCATTTCCCACCGCTACCTACACCTCCCCGTGCGCGACGGGGCACCCATGCGGCGCCTGCGCCTGCGCGATGGCGACGCTGTGCTCTATGCCTTCGACATAGAACTGGCCGAGGGCGAGCCCGACTTCTGGGTCTCCGCCGATCTGTGGCCCTGGCTGGGCCGGACCGTCACCCTCGACCTCGACGGCGACGAGTCGGACCCCGGGCTAGAGCGATGCCGGGAGCAAGACCTGGCCGCCGGGTCGGACGACGCCTACGGCGAACCGGTCCGCCCCCTCTATCACTTCACCTCCCTCCGCGGCTGGAACAACGACCCCAACGGCCTGGTCTACTACCAGGGCGAGTACCACCTCTTCTGGCAGCACAACCCCTTCGGCCGCCGCTGGGGCAACATGCACTGGGGCCACGCCATCAGCGCCGACCTGATCCACTGGCGCGAGCTGGGCGAGGCGCTCCACCCCGACGCCACCGGCACGATGTTCTCCGGCTGCGGCTTGGTGGATTGGCACAAGACCTCCGGCCTCGGCGCCGAGGAGCCGCCGACCATCTGCGTCTACACCGCCGCCGGAGGCCGCTCCCCGGAGTCCGAGGAGCAACCATTCACCCAGTGCCTCGCCTATAGCAGCGACCGCGGCAGAACCTGGACCAAGTACACCGGTAACCCGGTGCTCGGCCACGTGGCCGGCAACAACCGCGACCCCAAGGTGGTGTGGCATGCGGGCAGCGAGCGCTGGGTCATGGCCCTCTACCTGGAAGGCCACACCTACGGGCTCTACTCCTCGCCCGATCTGATCCACTGGCAGGAGGAGTCGCGCCTGGAGATGGGCGACGGGACCGAGTGCCCCGACCTGTTCCCCCTGGCCCTGGACGGTGACCCGGAGCAGGTGCGGTGGGTGTTCTGGGCCGCCAACGGGGAGTACCGGGTCGGAGACTTCGACGGCCAGGCCTTTCGCACCGA
>JAAYAV010000163.1 GCA_012719195.1 Anaerolineae bacterium
ACTTGCCCAAACCGCTTGGTCATCTCGTCCGGAGCCGCACCATCATGCAGCTGGCGGATGACTTCCTTGATGACCCTCTTGCGTGCTTCCTTGTCCAGTCCTGGTTGCGGCATCATCGCTGTCGTTGCCTCCAGCCCTACGCCCGGATCATGGTGAGGAGCATCTTGAAGCGGGCCGGCGCCTTGACGGCGTGGGGCTCGTTGGCGGGCATGATGATGATCTCGCCACCCTCCACCCGCTGAGACTGGCCCGAGATCACAATGTCGGCCTGTCCGTCCACCACATGCACCAGCGCGTCGTATGGGGTGGTGTGCTCGCTTAGCTCTTGGCCGGCATCGAAAGCAAACAGGGTGACCGACCCGGTCGGAGCCCGCATGATGATACGGCTGACGACCGAGCCCTCCTGGTAGTCCACCAAAGCCGCCAGTTCGCTGACGGATCCTCTCAGTTCCTCTTGACCGCTGTGCTCTGCCATAACGACATCTCCTATCATCACTGCATATTGCCATCGCCGCCGGCCCGCTGGGGCCGAACGACCGACGCTATATTGTACTAGATGGGTGCAAATAGCCAGCAGATGCCGTGCGCCGCGTGAGAACTGGCAGAGAGGGTCAGCGCCGCGTACCGCTAGCCGGTACGGCCGCCGCGGGATACCTCGAAGACGCAGTGACGCGCACCGGAGTGACAGCAGGCGATGGGCCGGACCCGCAGGCTGCGACCCGACACCATCTCCAGCGCGCCACGCAGCGATCCCACCACCACCTCGCAGGCGTGGTGTGAGCCGTCCACCGTCCAGCAGGCCGGCTGCCGCAGGCTCACCAGCAGCATGTCACCGCTGTCCTGCAACAGCATCAGGCGATGGTCTCGCAGAGCCGTGCTCTTGGCGAAGGAGTCCAGTGCTATACTAAGAAGTTGGCGGCCGGAAAGGCGGCCGCCCTGTTCGGCCAGGCCCACGGCGTGTACCACGCCTCGACGCACGGTTGACTTGCCCAACTCACGCAGGACCGCCACCGCGCCCCGTTCGTCGTAGTAGTCCCTGATGCCCTGGATTACAGCCAAGTAGTCGGCTGCTTTGACCTCAAAACGCATGTTGTTGGGAGGCAGTCCGCCGTGGTACTGCTCCGCCCCCGCCAGGTTGAGGATGCCACGAAGGGCCTCCGTTCCCAACTGCCGCTCCAGGAACTGCAGCATGTCCCGCATAACGGAGTTGGGGATGGAACCCAGGCCCTGCTCTTTGCTTTCGGCTGCCGTAACGTAGCCGATCAAGTACTGCCGCCTCGACTGATGTCCCCGACTAGTCCGGGGCGTGAATGTAGACTACTTTGACCGGCTCGGGCCCGGTTCTCTTGGTGGCATGCGCCACGCCGCGGCCGACGTACACAGCGCGACCGGGCACCATGTCGTACTCCTCATCGCCCACGCGAATGGTGCCCCGGCCCGACACACAGTACACCGCTTCCTGGTCCTCGTGTCGCTGCAGAGGACCGTAGTCGGTGCTCGTATACTCGGCCACCCCGACGGAGAGCCCGGCATGGGCCGGCGTGTTGGACTCGCTTATCAGATCGGTTGAGCGACGGTCCGAGTGCTGCTGCCAACTGAAGTCATTCTCATCCACTACTATCTTCACGTCAACCCTCCGGTCTGCGTGTCAGCAGGAAGATGCCATTTTTGTACCGCGGGAACCATAGCCCGCGCCGGGCGTCCCACTGCGGCAACTGATCCTCGAACAGGCGCAGCCACTCCGGCACGCTGAGCTTGGTCCGGTGTGTCGGATCGCGGTGGATGACGGTGACGTCCTCCAACACGGTTATCTCGTGGTAGATGCCGCGCCGAGCGACGCGAGCGCACTCGGCCACCGCCCGCGCCACCTCCGCCGGATCCATGTGCTCCATGACGTTGACGCTCGCCACCACATCGAACGAGCCATCCCCGTATGGCAGGTCCACCAGACTGCCCTGCACGAAGCAGCAGCGAACGTCGTCCGGAGCCTGGCAGATGGCGTAGTGGCTCAGCTCCAGCCCTTTCGCGGCTGTACCCCAGCCCAAGAGACGCTCCACCAGCAGGCCCATTCCCCCGCCCACGTCCAGAACCGATTCCGGATGGAACCCCAGGCGGATGTAGGCGGCCCGCCAGAGGTTGGCAAGCCGGAACTCAAGACGGTCGCGGTAGTTGTTGCGGTTGGCTCGGTAGTAGGACTCGTCGTAACGAGGGCAGTCTTCGCTCGCGGGCGCTCGCTCTGCTGTTGGTTCCGCCATCAGCGAGCCGCTGTCCGATGGGCGTGGTCGCAGGTCTCACCCACGCGTAGGCCGGGACGACCGCAGACCGGGCACACGGCCACCGTATGCTCGTGCGCGGCGCTGATCTGCTCCGCCAGTGCCTGGATCTGCTCGGGGATGGCCCCGATGCTCACGCGGTAAGGTACTCCCTCCACCTTGCCCCCCACCTCCACGCTCACCCGGCGACGCCCCGGCTCCGGCGCCACGTCAAGCCGCTCCGCCCGGGCCTCGAGGTCATACGGCCCCCGGAGAAGCGGGTCCTCGGGCGACATCGGCCGTAGGTGCGCGAGGGGGAAGTGGCCGGCGGCAAAGGTCGCCGCCGTCCGTCCGGCTGCCTCTGCCAGATGGAGCGCCTGCGCCTCGCTCAGCCCCAGATCCACGGCGGCGGCCTCAGAGCGCGCCCGCAGCGAGTAGACCCACTCCCCCGGACGGTAGGCGACCACCAGTGCTAGGGCGATGGCATTGTCCAGTCGGTACACATAGCGCGGCACGAGGGCTCCCCTGTCGAAATGTAGGTCATGCTACCACTGGCCGCCGCCCTCCGACAATGATCACGGCCGAACCGCACCCGGTCAGTCGTCGCTCACCAGGGGCTTGTAGGCCGTCGGCTGTGTCGCGCCGACCACCTTCTCCTCGAGGAGCGCCAGCCAGGTGGCTCGCGTCCAGGCCGACGAGGCGGCGGCCAGCCGGCGCAGAGCGGTCTCCCGGTGGCCGGCCGCGTCTGCCGACAGGGCAACGATGAGGTGCTCCTGCGCCTGTCGTGCCAGCCCTTCGGCGGGCGTCCCGGTGGCGAAGCTGCCGTTGTCCAGACCCACCTTAGGCAGGCTCTGGGCAGCATCCATGGTGCCCTGAGTCAGGTTGAGCAGGTATTCGCGCCCCAGGTCGAAGGTCTCGTCTGCGTAGGCCAGGAAGCGCTCCACCTCGTCGGCGAAGGGCTGCCGGCCCTGGCCATCCACTACGGCGGCCGCCGCCAGCCGCTCCCCCAACTCCCGGGAGCGCTCCTGGGCCGCCCGGTAGTCCACCGCGTGCTCGGCCAGGCCGCCCACGTAGCGCATGCCTTTGCCCCGCGCCCACTTGCACAGCTCCTCTCGCGCCAGGTGCTGCATGCCCTGGTTGCCGGCGCAGGAGATGGAGGCGAAGGGGAGTCCGTTGAGTTCACCGGTCCAGAGCGTCGGGTACAGGCGCTCGAAGAAGAGATGCGCGTAGGCCGTGGGCCCCCAGAGGTGCACCGCGTCGACGATCAGCAGGGCGTTGCTCTGCTGCACGAGCCGGTAGAGCTCCCCCTGCCCGTTCCGCCCCATGTCGTCGTCCAGCACGCAGCCGCTGCCCGGGGCGCGAATGCAGGAGAAGCAGCTGGTGCAGGGCCCGAAGCGGTGGCGGCGCAGGTGCACCCGCACCACCTCGACGCCGTCCACCCGGGCGGCCCCGTCACAGGCTGCCTCCCACAGGCCGGCGGTGTATCCC
>JAAYAV010000019.1 GCA_012719195.1 Anaerolineae bacterium
CCGGTCTCCCTTGAGAGGTGGTTCCCGCTGGCGTTCGCCTATCCGGGCGTTGCGCTGCTCCCGCTAACGCCGGAGATAGCCCTCGCGTCCACCCGGTTGCCGGGCTCCTTTCACCGCGACCCGGCCGACCAACTGATAGTGGCCACGGCGCGGGTGCTGAAGTGCCCTCTGCTGACCTCTGACACACGGATACTCGCATACGAGCACGTGCGCACGATCAGCTGAGTCAATGGTTGGCTCGATGGAGATCCTTCTCAGCCCCGTGGAGGCGTAATGCCCAACCCCCTACGACTCGCCATCGCCCAGCTCAACGTCCTCGTCGGCGACCTGGAGGGCAACGTTCAGCGCATCGTGCATGCCCTAGACCGCGCCGCCTCTGCCGGGGCCGACCTCGTACTGCTCCCGGAGATGGCCGTCACCGGCTACCCCCCTGAGGACCTGCTGCTCAAGCCCGGCTTCGTCGCCAACGCCCAACTGGCGCTGGAGGACATCGCGCGGCGCCTTCCTGCCGTCACCACCGTGGTCGGCACCGTCATGCGCTGCCAGGACCTGGGCGACGACCTGTTCAACACCGCCGCCGTCCTCTCCCAGGGCGCGATCCAGGCCCAGTACCACAAGATGCATCTGCCCAACTACGCCGTCTTCGACGAAGCGCGCTACTTCCGCGCCGGCCGGCAGCCGCTGGTGGTCACCTTGGGCGACACCCGCCTCGGCCTCACCGTCTGCGAGGACATCTGGTACGGCAGCGGTCCCGCCGAGGCCGAAAGCTTGGCGGGCGCGGAACTGATCCTCAACCTGTCCGCCTCGCCCTACCACATGGGCAAGCCCGCCGAGCGCGAGCGGATGCTGCGCACCCGCGCCACCGACAACCTGGCCGCCCTGGCCTTCGCCAACCTGGTGGGCGGACAGGACGAACTGGTCTTCGATGGCTCCAGCCTGATCATCGGCGCCGACGGCGAGGTCATCGCCCGCGGCCGTCAGTTCGCCGAGGATCTGCTGCTGGCCGACCTCAACCTGAGCAACGTCTTCCGCCTCCGCCTGCGCGACCCACGCCGCCGCCAGGAACCAACCGTGCCGGTGGCACACGGCTGTTTGCCGCCCAGCGCCGCCGCCGAGAAGGGCCAGTTGTCTCCGTGCCCGGTCACCTGGCTCGATCGCCTACCCGAGGTGTACGAGGCCCTGGTGCTGGGCACGCGCGACTACGTGCACAAGAGCGGCTTCACCGATGTCGTCCTCGGCCTCAGCGGCGGCATAGACTCTACCCTGGTGGCTTGCATCGCCGCCGACGCCCTGGGACCGGAGCACGTGCACGGCGTCTACATGCCTTCGCGCTACTCCGCCGACCTCAGCCGCCGCCTGGCGGAGGAACTGGCCGCCAACCTCGGCCTGGACTACCGCGCCATCGCCATAGACGACGCCTTCGCCGCCTACCTGGAGACGATGGCGGAGTCGTTCCAGGGTGTGCCGCCGGACACCACCGAGGAGAACATCCAGGCGCGCATCCGCGGCAACATCTGGATGGCACTCTCCAACAAGTTCCGCTGGCTGGTGCTCACCACCGGCAACAAGAGCGAGCTGGCCGTCGGCTACTGCACCCTCTACGGCGATATGGCCGGTGGCTACTCCGTCCTCAAGGACGTGCCCAAGATGCTGGTCTACGAGCTCTCCCACTACCGCAACAGCCTCTCGCCGGTGATCCCCGAGGAAGCCATCACCCGCCCGCCTTCGGCCGAACTGCGGCCGGACCAGCGCGATGACCAGTCTCTGCCGCCCTACCCCATCCTCGACCCCATCCTCCAGGCGTACGTCGAG
>JAAYAV010000164.1 GCA_012719195.1 Anaerolineae bacterium
CAGATGTTCGTGCGCGGCCTCGCCAGCGGGATACAGCGCCTGGCCTGGTTCGCCGTCTTCGACGGCTCCCCCGAGCATCCCACCGAGGCCCATGGCCTCTTCCGGGCCTCGAGCCTCGGCCTGTCCTACGCCAACGCCAAGCCCGCCTACTGGGCCTACCGTACCATGACCACGGCCCTGCACGGTTTCCGCTATCACTCGGTCTACTACAGCGAGCCGGGCGCGCTCCTATCTCAGTGGGACCACGAAGCTTACGAGTTCCGCCGCGCGGCCGACGGCGCCCGCATGCTGGTCGCCTGGGCCAACAGCGGCGAACAGGTCAACCCGGACGGCACCAGCGACATGGTCATACCCGGCGGGCACGTCACCCTGGCCAGCCATCTCAGCCTGAACGCCGCCAACCCAAACGTATTGGCGCTCGTTGAGGTGCAGGACGGCGGCCCCGGCGACGCGGACGGCCAGGCCAACGGTCTGGTAAAGCTGAGGATTGGCACCGATCCGGTGTACATATTCCTCCCATGACGGATGACGCCGCACTGGTCCGCTTCCAACGGGTCTCCAAGCGCTACCTCTGGAGCCGGGAGCGTCCGCGCTCGTTCTTGGATGTCTTCACTGGGCTGGTGCGCCGCCGCGAGCCCAAGTCCGAGTTCTGGGCTTTGCGGGAGCTAGACCTATCGGTGGAGGCGGGCCAGGCGGTGGCCCTCATCGGCGCCAACGGCGCGGGCAAGAGCACCGCCCTCAAACTGGCGTCACGGGTTATCGAGCCGACTTCCGGCTCGGTGGAGGTATCGGGGAAGGTGTCCGCCCTGCTGGAATTGGCAGCGGGCTTCCATCCCGACCTGACCGGGCGGGAGAACGTCTTCCTCTCCGGCGCCCTCATGGGGCACTCGCGCAAGGACATGGAGCGGCGCTTCGACGACATCGTGGACTTCTCCGGTGTCAAGGACTTCATCGACAACCCGGTGCGACACTACTCCTCCGGTATGGCCATGCGCCTGGGCTTCTCCGTCGCGAGTTCGGTGGACCCCGATGTCCTTCTAATAGACGAGGTCCTCGCGGTCGGCGATCGAACCTTCAGCCAGCGGTGTGTCGATCGCATCTACGGTCTCAAGGAGAAGGGGACGGCCATCCTCTTCGTCTCGCATGATCTCGAGTCGGCTCGCGGCTTGTGTGAGCGGGCGGTGCTGCTGGAGAGGGGCGCCACCATCGAGGACGGACCCACCGACAAGGTCATTAACCGGTACCTCCGGCGCCTGGCCGAGGTCGAAGATCACGATGTCCGGCGCGAGCGCGAGGAGCGTTGGGGCAGCGGCGAGGCCACCATCGAGGATGTCTGGCTGGAGGACGAGGACGGCCGGCCGACGACAGGGCTCGACGTCGGCAAGGCGCTCACGCTGAGCGTACGCTACCGTCGCACCGGCACGGTGGATGGACTTGTGCTCGGCTTCGGTCTCCGAGATCAGACCGGCTACCTGCTCAGCGGCCCCAACACCAAGTTCGACGGCCAGTCGCTCGACGTGACCGCCCCGGGCGGCACGGTGCGCTATGTCGTTCCCGATCCGCCTCTCTTGCCTGGGCGCTACTTCGTCTCGGTCAGCCTATACGACCGTCGCTTGGTGCACGCCTACGACCACTGGGAGTACTGTCTCAGCTTCGACGTCTACCCCGGACCGGGGAGCCGCTGCTTCGGGGCGGTGGCGCTGGCGGGCACCTGGTCGCCCGAGTACCTGCCCCCAACCGCTGGCGCGGAGACGGCTTGATGCCGGATCGACCCCTGGTCAGTGTGGTGGTGCCCTACTACCGCGGTCTCGAGCATCTACCCATCCTCCTCGACTCAATCGCGGCGCAGGACCTGCCCCTGGAAGAGCTGGAGTTCATCCTCGTACTGAACAGCCAGGACGATGGGGCGCTGACGCTGCTGACCGAGAGCTACCCGTGGGTGCGCGTCGTAGACCCGGGCGAGAACCTGGGCTATGGCGGCGGATGCAACTTGGGCGCGCGCGAGGCCCGCGGTGAGTGGGTGGCGCTGCTCAACACGGACATGCGCGTCGACGGCCGCTGGCTGACGGAGTTGCTCGCCGCTTCCGAACGTCACCCGGACACGGTCTGCTTCGGGTCCGCCATCCTGAGCTGGAACGGCAAGCGCATCGACTTTGCCGGTAGCGGCATGAACTTCCTGGGTGTGGGGTACCAGACCTACCACGGGGGACCGGCCTCCTGGCTGCCCCAGGAGGACCAGGAGGAGTTGTTCATCTGTGGCGGCGCTACTTTCATCCGCCGCGACGTCTACCTGGAGGTCGGCGGCTTCGATGAGGACTTCTGGGCCTACTACGAGGACGTCGACTTGGGCTGGCGCCTGTGGGTGCTGGGCCACCGGGTGCTCCTGGTGCCCTCCTCGATCGTTCACCACCGGCACCACGGATCGTTCAAACGGGTGGGACAGGAGCGCACACGCCTCCTCTACGAGCGGAACTCGTTGCTCTCCCTGATCAAGAACTACGAGCGGGCCACTCTGGAGCAGGTGCTGCCGGTGGCGCTGATGCTGGCAGCCAAGCGCGCTTTCCTGGCCACCGGGGTCGAACCTGAGCGCTTCCGGATCGGACGGACCCCGCCCAACGCCGTCGCGCCGGCGGCCGGCGTTTTCGGCCTACGCTATTACGTGGACGAGGCAGTGCGCACTCTCCGCAACGACGGCCTGGGTGAGCTGTGGAAGCGGGTTGTAGCGGAATTCGGTCGCCGCTTCAGCTTCGGCGGGGCGGCCCCCTATGGCGCACCGCGCCGGTCGGCCAACGTAGACGAGGCCGGCATTCTAGTTCCCGAGCTGGGCATGGCCCATCTCTTGGCCCTGGCCGACGTGGCCGACCTGTATCCGGCCGTCCTGGAGAAGCGGCGCTGGATTCAGGAGCGCCGCCGGCGCGACGATACCGAGGTCGCGCGCCTGTTTGGCCTGCCATACGCCCTGAACTTCTACGATAGCCGCTATCACCGCTGCCTCACCGCTATGGTTAGGGCTACCGGCATCGAGGAGTTGCTCGATCAGCCCCTGCCGGACGACGGTCGGAAATGAGCCGGATTCTCGTCGTCAGCCATGATGTCATCGGGGAGAGGATGGCCGGTCCCGCCATACGCGCGGTGGAGCTCTCCCGTGTTCTCGCGGAGGAGCACGACGTCACCCTGGCGGCGCCCAACCAGAGCGACCTGGACCTCGGGCTGACTACCGTCCGCTACGCGTACTCCGACCTTTCTCGCCTCGCCGACGGGACGGATGCCGTCTTGGTGGGGGGCCTGACCGTGGCCCTCTGCCCGCAACTGGCCCGGACGGGCGTGCCCCTGATTGTGGATATCTACGACCCGTTCACACTAGAGAATCTGCAGCTCTTCTCTCAGCGCGACATGCCGGTCCGCATCGATGATAGCGAGGGTCTGCTGCGGGCGATGCTGCTGCAGTTGCGCGCCGGCGACCTCTACCTATGTGCCAGCGAGAAGCAGCGTGACTTCTGGATCGGGATGCTGCACGCGGCGGGGCGCCTCAACCCCTACACGTACGACGACGACCGCTCGCTGCGCTCTCTGGTGGACGTGGTGCCCTTCGGGGTTCCGGAGGAGCCGCCCGCGCCGGTACAGCGAGCCCTGAAGGGAAGGCACCCGGGGATCGGTCCCGACGACTTCGTGGCCATCTGGGGTGGGGGCGTCTACGACTGGTTCGACCCGCTGACGGCCATTCGCGGTGTGGGCCTGGCGGCGGCTGAGGACCCGAGGATCAAGCTGTTCTTCATGGGGATTCGCAACCCCAACCCGGCCGTCCACCGCATGAGGGTGGTGGACGAGTGCTTGGCCCTCGCCGATGCGCTCCAACTCACCGGCTCCGCCGTGTTCTTCAACGATTGGGTCCCCTATGCCCGGCGGGCTGAGTACCTGCTGGACGCCGACGTGGGCATCAGCCTCCATCATGACCAGGTCGAGACCGCCTACTCCTTCCGCACGCGCATCCTGGACTACCTCTGGGCCGGGCTGCCCATTGTGGCCACCGCTGGCGACTCCTTCGCTCAAGCTATCGGGCAGCGCGGCATCGGGCGGGTGCTCCCTGCCGAGGACCCGCACGCCGTGGCCGGCGCCCTGCTGGAGCTGGCGCGGGGCGGTGAGCGGGCGGAGATGGGGCGGCAGGCGCGGACACTGGCGGCGGAGCTCACCTGGCGCCGGTGTGCAGCGCCGTTGCTGCAGTACTGCCGCCGCCCGCGGCCGGCTGCCGATCGAGCGGCTGGGTATCATTTCATGGAGAGCGTCTCGGCGGCCCCCGCTGCCGGCGGCTTGGGGCTCGCACGCAAGGCCCTGGACAGCCTGCGACATGGGGGACCGGCGCAGCTCATCGGCGATGCGCGCTCCTATTTGCAGTGGCGCCGAGGCGCCTGAACGGCCTCACCCCTCCCATACTGTCGTCCCACTCAAGTCTCATCGCTCCCCGGCCGAAACATATGCGGCCGCCTGCCCGACGTTAGGTCGGCCTAACATCGGGCAGGCGGCCACGGTTGAAGGAGTACTTCGACGATGCGAAACCGGCTCTTGTGCCTGGCCTTTGTCGTGCTGGCCCTGGCGACATTGCGTCCCGGCACCCACGCTTCCGCCCAGGGCGGCGTCCTCACTCTGCACGCCCCTGACGCCGCGCTGACCAACGGCGACGACTTTGCCACCACCGTCCTCGGTGATCCGTGGGACATGGAACAGCGGCGCGACATCGGCTGGGAGGAGAACCTCAGCCCGATCGAAGTGGCAGACGGCATCTGGTCCGCCCGCGTGAACGTCACCAACCCGGATGGCGGCAACACCGGCTACCTGTTCCCCTTGTTCCAGGGCTTCCCGACCGCATGGCCCGTGGGGAAGATCGGCGCCAACTACCCGGTGGACACCAGCCGCTACACCCAGCTGTCCTACCGCATGTACGTCAGCGAGCGCAGCTACGGCAACCACGCCGTCTACTGGACGCACAAGGTCGACTGGCCTACCGGCACCGACCGCTTCGCCGTCTCCGATACGGGCCCCAACGGCTGGAAGCTCTACAATTGGGACCTGACCACCGCCAACGGTGATCCGGGCGCCTTCGCCGGTTCCTGGCAGAGCGGCCCCGTCTACGGCCTGCGCATAGACCCCAATCCGGCCTCGGCGAACTACCGCCCCGAGGTGGTGGTGGACGTCAAGGTGGACTGGGTCCGGCTGACCGACCCTAGCACCTCGCCGCGCTACACCGTCACGTGGCAGGGGGCCTCCCAAGAAGACCTGGTCGGCGTCTACGTGGACACCGATCGCGACGGCTACGACGGCATGCTCGTCGCCTCCGTGCCCGCCTCGGCCGGCCGGTACGACCTGCTTACCTGCATCCTGCCCGGCGGGGACTACTACGTGTACCTCAAGGCCGGGGACGCACTGAGCAACTACGGCGGCCGCCTGCGCATCAATAACCCACCCATCCTCCGCTGGGACCTCTCTACCATCAGCCAGGACTATGCCGCCACCGAGAGGGGCGATGGCTGGGACATGTCCGGTCCTAGCGACCTGGCCAACCTGGGGGAGGAGTTCTTCGCCTCGCCGGATCTGTACGTCCTGCGCCAGTTCTACGACTGGAGCTTCAACAACGGGGTGTTCTCGGCCACGGCGGACGCAAACTACGCCTTCGATGTCGGAGAGTACACTCCGTTCAGGCAGTCCGACGTGCAGCTATGGCCCGCCATCGACCCAGCGCGCCCGGTGGACACGAGCAAGTACCGCTACATGGTGATCCGGCTGTGGGTAGATGAGCCCGGGGATCGCACCCTATCACAGCGGGTCTTCGACGGGTGGGTAGGTCGCATAGTGTGGTGGAACCACGGCGTGAACGAGGATGGGTTCGCCACTGACGAGTTCTTCTACTACGAGGGCTGGAACACCTACGTGATCGACCTGGAAGCGCGCGACTGGCCCGCCGGGTACGAGCCGGGCTGGCCGGCTCTCTCGTGGAAGAGCATCGGCTCGGTTAGCCACATGCGCTTCGACCCGCTCGAGGTCTCCAACGACACCCGCTTCCACGTCGACGAGATCCGACTGCTGGCCGACCCCGTGGCGGACGGGAGCCTCAGCCTGTACCTGGGGGTCGCCGACCCTGACGGCCAGAACGTGTCGCTGCGATACTTCTACGACACCGACAACAAGGGATTCGACGGCCGACCGTTGACCTCCCTGCGCCTGAGCGCCGCGTCTGAGGATGCCGATCTCGCGGCGGCGGCGGCCGGCCTCAGCCGGCGGGCCTACCTGCCGCTGGTGGCTCTACGCCCGCGTCCGGAACTGCGTCCCCTTGTGAGTGACTCCGGTTTGGCCGTCACCAAAGCGACCCTGAGCACCGCGGCGGTTCCGGCGGGCACCTACTACCTCTACGCGTGCGGCTCCGACGGCCTGGCTGAGACGTGCCACTACCTGCAGACGCCCATCACGGTCGCCCACCCTTAGGCCATTTTCCTGGCGTGACCCCGGCGAGAGGGGCTATACTTGCACCAAGTCACGCCCGGGGGACACTCAATGGACCGACGAGAGGGAGATCGGATCGAGCGCAGGCGAGAGGTTGACTTCCTTTTGGGAGCCATGCGGGAGTCCCTGACCGCGGGCGGAGAGTACCTGGCGCATCGGCGGTTCCCTACCGGTCCCATCTGCCACGTCCGTAACGTCAGCTACATGCACAAGGCGGTGTGGGGCATGTATGCCGGCGGCGTCGACCACGACATCCTGGCCGAGGTGCTGGACTGGGTGGGGCGCGAGGCGCTGCAACCCAACGGCGACTTCTTCTTCCCGGAGGAAGAGCCCCAGTACCGGGTCGATCAGCGGGTGTACCGCCCGCTCACCTTCCTCAAGGTGGCGGTGTGGATCAACCATCCCCTGGCCGG
>JAAYAV010000165.1 GCA_012719195.1 Anaerolineae bacterium
CCGCGACGCTCCTCCTTGACCGCCTCCGGGACGGCCGGGGTAAGGGCGTAGGCGGGGGTGCCCGGCTCGGGGGAGTAGGTGAAGGCGCCCACGTGGTCGAGGCGCATCTCGCGCACGAACTGCAGCAGAGCCTCGAACTGGGCCTCGCTCTCGCCCGGGTAGCCGACGATGAAGGCGGTGCGGATGGCGACATCGGGCATGGCGGAGCGGAGGCGCTCGAGCAGGCGCTTTACCGCGTCGACGTCGGTGGGGCGGCGCATTCGCCGCAGCACCTCGGGATGGGCGTGTTGCAGAGGCAGGTCGACGTAGCGGCAGACGCGCTCGTCGCTCGCCATGAGCTCGATGAGGCGCTCGGAGATGTGTTGCGGGTACGTGTACATCAGGCGCAGCCAGCGCAACCTAGGTGCTGCCGCCAGTATGGCTTCCACCAACCCGACGGTTCCTTCCCTCTCGCCGCGGTCCCGCCCATAGGCGGTCGTATCCTGGGCGACGAGGATGACCTCCAGGTAGCCCCGGTCCACCAGGTCGGTCACCTCGGCGACGACGTCCTGGAGGGGGCGGCTGCGTAGCGGCCCCTTGATGCGAGGGATGGTGCAGAAGGCACACGGCCCGGAGCAGCCCTCGGATATCTTGACATAAGCGGACACGCCCACCGGGGTCCGGCGCACGTTGGGGAACGGGGCATCGCTGTTGCCGATCCAGACCGGATGATCGTGGCGCCGGCGTATTTGGTCGAGGAAGGCGCCCGCCTCGTGCCAGCGCCGGGTGCTCAGGAGGCCGTCCACTCCGGGAACGCTGTCTTGGATCAGCCCGGGGTTGAGCTCGGCCAGGCAACCGGCGGCCACCAGCAGCTGGCGCGGGCGCTTGGCGGCCGCCAACTCGCGGAGTTC
Source organism: Anaerolineae bacterium (assembly GCA_012719195.1). Classification (GTDB taxonomy): domain Bacteria; phylum Chloroflexota; class Anaerolineae; order DRVO01; family DRVO01; genus Ch71. The sequence goes on from JAAYAV010000165.1 coordinate 891, forward strand.
GCCGAGGGACTCCTCGCGCGCGGGGGCTATGAAGCCACAGGTGTTCACGATGATGACATCGGCCCGCTGGGTGTCGCCGGTGAGGCGGTACCCGCGCCGGGACAAATCCGCGGCAAGGGACTCGCTGTCCACTTGGTTCTTGGGGCACCCCAAGGTGACTATGGCTACAGACGGCATATGCTTAGCCTCGTGCGTGACGCTTGATAGGGGAGGATGGCCGGGCAGCGGGGTTGCTTGACCACCGGATTTGCCCCAGTGTATCCTCTGCCAATGACTGTTGGCGAGAATCTCGCAGTGGGCGGTCCTTTTTGAAGAGCATTTCGGTATCCTGGTCGTCGGAAGTGGTGGACGACGACGCAGTGCAGAGTCTGGCGGCCATCGTTGGGCTGATCACCTCACTCTACTACACCCGCTGGCCCTGGGGGCTTATCTCGCCCATCGTGGGCTTGCGTCCCTTCGGCAACTGGGTCATTCCGGCACTGCCGGAGGGGTCCCCCTACTCCAGCTTCGACTGGTACGTGGAAACGTCCATGATCCCCGGATCGGACGCGGTGGACGTGGACCGATTCCTCAACTTGGTCGAGGGTGAGCCCTGGCAGCAGGATGCTCACCACTTCGACTTCTCGCTGATCCGGCGCCCTCTGCGGCGTGACGGCTCGCCGGAGGCGCTGCCCTTGGCGGCTCGGCCGGGCATCGCCGCCGTCATCTCCAGCGACTGGGTGCGCGGGTTTGAGGGTCCGGTGAGCCAGCGCCTGGTGCTCAAGCGGCTCAGCCTGCATGGTATCGGCTTGGCCCTGGGGCTGGAACCCCACCGGCACGACGACGAGGCCATCTGCGCCATGCGCCCCATTACCAGCCCGGGTGACTTCCTCCGCCACGCTCTTGTCGACGAACAGAGCGGCGGCATCTACTGCGAGGATCACCTCACCCAGGTGTTGAGCACCTTCCTCGCCGGGCGCGCTCCCCTGAACTAACGTGGCGGGACCCTGCACGCGGCTCCTTTCCGCCGGGTGCCATCGCGGTTGCCTCATTGCCGTCCAGGCGCCTTACCCAATCGCTCGGCGGGCCCAGGGGTGACTCCGGGAGGCCCGGACGCCTACATTGGCGTGCGCAATGGGTGCGGACGGACGCTATCTGGGCCGAGACCCGTCTGCCCCGCTCGCCATCTCACCGAGGGTAGCCTGCACATGCGGGCAACGGCAGAAGACTCCGTGCCGCGGTACCTAAGCCTGGGGGCTGGATACCTTCAGTAGCACGAGCCCGACGGCGATGAGCACCAGCGCGAGAATCCTGGCGGCGGTGGCCGGTTCGGAGAGGACGATGATCCCCACGGCGAAGGCTCCCACCGCGCCTATGCCCGTCCAGATGGTGTAGGCGGTGCCGAGTGGAATGGACTTCATGGCGACGGAGAGGAGTCCGAAGCTGCCCAGCATCGCGACCAGGGTGACGACCGACGGAATCAGCCGGCTGAAGCCCTGGGACTGCTTCATCGAGTAGGCCCAAACGACTTCGAGGATGCCGGCAACTACTAGGTAGATCCAGGCCATGGGGTCTTCACTCCCGCGGAGCCAGGCCGTCCTGGGCATGCTTCCCGAGGTGGGGGAGGTCGTCCTCCTAACCCATCGATGCTACAGTAGACGCTCTGACTGGACCAAACGGGGCCATCGGAGACGATCGCGCCGGCGGAGGCGTTCGCAGAGCAGGAGGGGAGAGAGCATGCGGGTACCTACCGGATCCGAGCAAGCCGCCGACCTGGCGGTGGACTTCGCGGGACTCCGCCTACGAACGCCGGTGATCGCCGGCTCGGCGGGCATCACCGGCACGGTGGAAGGCATGCGGCGGGCGGAGGACGCCGGCGCCGGCGCCATCGTCATGAAGAGCCTCTTCGCCAAAGAGGTGTGCCGCGTCGCCCCGACGCCCCGCTTCCGGGTGCTGCGCCAGGGCCGCGGTCGAGACCGTAGCTTCGCCCTCTACTCCTACGAGCAGGCCAGCGAGTGGGGGCCGGACCGCTACGCCGAAGAGGTGCGAGCAGCCAAGGAGGCGCTGAGCATCCCCATCATTCCTAGCATCAACTGCCTGACGCCGGAGCAGTGGCTCGACTACTCGGCGCTAATGGAGCAGGCCGGCGCTGATGCGGTTGAGCTCAACCTCTCCTGCCCCCACGGCCCCCATCTCATGGAGGGCCACGACGTCACCCGGGAGATGATCGAGATGACGCGCCTGGTCAAAGAGGCGCGGCGCATTCCGGTCATCCCCAAGATGACGCCTCAGCTCAACAACCCGCCCGGTGTGGCGGTGGCTCTGGAGCGGGCGGGGGCGGACGCCATCGTCACCTTCAACCGCTTCACCGGGCTGGACATTGACATCGAGACGGAGCGGCCGGTCATGCACGGGGGCTACGCCGGGCACGGCGGTCCCTGGTCGTTGCTGTACACCCTGCGCTGGCTGGCCGCCATCTACCCTGCCGTGACCGTGCCCCTATCCATGAGCGGCGGCCTGGCCGGCTGGCAGGATGTCGTCAAGGCTATTCTGGCGGGCGCCACCGTGACCCAGACGGTGACGGCGGTGGTGATGGGTGGGTACGGGGAGATCACCC
>JAAYAV010000166.1 GCA_012719195.1 Anaerolineae bacterium
CGGGCCGTGAGCGGCGCCACCACCACCGAGGGCGTGCCGCCCGTGGCGACGGCGGCGAGCGGCGACGACTCCGTAGCGCAGTTGCTGACCGAGGTGCGCGAGATCAAGGAGATCCTGAAGAAGAGGTAGTCCGGGGAGCCGGATGGCCGCGACATGAGTCGTGGAGATAATGCCCGGCACCGGGCCTGGCCCAATGCCCCTCAGCGAGGGCGGGGAAGCCGCAACTGTCGGCTCTCTCGCCCTTGTGTCTTGCCGGGGCCAACGGTGGCGCTAGGCTAGATTGGCTGTGAGGTCAGACTTAGGGCGGAGTAGCGTATGAGAAGGCGAGTTGCTCGGTTGATGCTGGTGGCACTCGGGCTACTGGTCGCGCTCGTTCTCGCGGCGGCCGTGACGTTCCGGCTGCAGGACCAGACCAACGGCACCCTGGTATCGTCCGGCCGGGAGCGCTCCTACTTGCTGTACGTCCCCGACAGCTACGACCCAAGCACACCCACCCCCCTGGTGATCACCATCCACGGCTTCGCCCAGTGGCCCGCCCACCAGATGCGCCTCAGTGGCTGGAATGACCTCGCCGACCGGTACGGCTTCATTGTCGTGTACCCCTCGGGGACCGGCTTTCCCCGTCGTTGGGCGGCGGGCAGCGGCTCATCCGGTGGCGATGACCCTCTGTCGGAAGTCATCTTCATCTCCGAGCTGATCACCAAGCTGGAGGGTGAGTACAACATCGACCCCACCCGCATCTATGCCAACGGGCTGTCAAACGGGGGCGGCATGTCCTTCCTTCTCTCCTGTGCCCTCTCGCAGCGCATTGCCGCTGTGGGCCTGGTGTCCGGCGCTTACCTCTACCCCTGGGAGCAGTGCAGCCGTGATCCGGTGCCCGCCGTCGTCTTCCACGGCACCGATGACCCCATCGTTCCCTACGGAGGGGGCCCGAGCCGATCCTTCAACGTCCCCTTCCCCAACATCCCGGAGTGGGTGGACACCCTGGCGCAGCGGAACGGATGTGACCCAGGCTATGACCAGTTGGCTCAGACCGGAGAGGTGACCCGCATTCGGTACACGGGCTGCGAAGCGGATGTCGTCTTCTACACCGTCGCCGGTGGGGGACATTCCTGGCCCGGCGGCGAACCCCTCCCAGCCTTCCTGACCGGCTACACTACTCAGGACATCGATGCGACCCAAGTCATATGGGACTTCTTCGAGGGACATCCACTCCCCGCTAAGTGACGCCGCCGGACCGCGAACCAGAAGCCGCCGAAAGCGTGCTAGATCAGGGAGATATCTGCCAGGGAAGGGGCCGGCAACCCGTCCTGTGCGGGGTCACATGGTGGGCGCACGGCTGTGTGCCCCTACTGCTCCCCCGAGGTCAGGCGGTAGACGTGCACCATGCGCTGGATCGCGGTGACGTGGGTGAGGATGGCCAGGACCCAAAGGGTGATGAGGGGTAGCCCGGCCACCAAGCCGACGCTGAGAACGACGATCCGTTCCGCCCGCGTGAGGATGCCGACGCTGCAGGCGAGTCCCAGGCCCTCGGCGCGCGCCCGGGTGTAGGAGACGGCCAGGCTGCCGAAGAGGGCCACTACCGCTAACACCGCTTCCGTGCGGGCGCCGATGGTGGTGAAGTACCACACCAGGCCGGTAAAGAGGGCGGCCTCGGCGTAGCGGTCGAGGGTGGAGTCGAAGAAAGCGCCGAACTTGCTCACCTTGCCGGTATGACGCGCCAACGCGCCGTCCAGTCCGTCGAAGAGGCTGGCGACCAGGACCAGCGCCCCGCCCACGCGCAGGTGGCCGGTGGCGAGGACGGCGGCCACGGCCAGGTTGAGGACCAGGCCGATGATGGTCAGGGCGTTGGGTGTCAGGCCCA
>JAAYAV010000167.1 GCA_012719195.1 Anaerolineae bacterium
ACCAAGGAAGTGGACATAATCTGTGCCGGTATCAACCATCAGACTTGGTACATCCAGGTCCGCTACCGCGGCGCGGACTGGACCGGCCGGCTGCTAGAGGGGTTTGAGCGGCACCCTAAGTTCAGCGTGACCGAGAAGGTGCGCATAGACATGCTGCGCCGCTTCGGCTACTACTCCACCGAGTCCAACGGTCACCTCTCCGAGTACGTGCCCTGGTACCGCAAGCGTCCCGACGAGATCCGCCGCTGGGCCGACTTGTCTTCCTGGATCAACGGTGAGACGGGCGGCTACTTACGAGTGTCGCGGGAGCGGCGCAACTGGTTTGTGGAGGAGGCGCCCAAGCTGCTGACGGAGGAGCCGCCGGCCTACTCCTACGAGGCCCGTTCCAGCGAGCACGGCAGCTGGATCATCGAGGCGCTGGAGACCGGCCGCACCTACCGCGGCCACTTCAACGTGGTCAACGGCGGCACCATCACCAACTTGCCGGCGGATTGCGTCGTCGAGGTGCCGGGGTACGTGGACCGGAACGGCATGAGCATCCCGCGGGTGGGAGCCTTACCGCTCGGTTGCGCCGCCGTCTGTAACGCCTCGGTGAGCGTGCAGCGCCTGGCAGTGGAGGCGGCGGTGCGCGGCGACGTGGTGCTGCTCAAACAGGCCTTCATGATGGACCCGCTGGTGGGTGCTGTCTGCAACCCTCCAGAGATCAGCCAGATGGTGGACGAGATGCTGGTGGCGCAGGCACGCTGGCTGCCCCAGTACGCCGCCGAGATCCCGCGGGCCCAGGCGCGCCTGGCGAACGAGGCGCCGCTGGGCACCAAGACCTGGCGCGGCGGAGCGGTGCTGGGAGAGGAGTGAGGGGTGAGGCGTGACTCGTGATCAGGAGACCGTCCCGCTCACGGGTCACGCCTCACGGGTCATTCGGCTCTAGGGCTTGGGGGTCTGGAAGAAGGGCAAGCCGGCCCAGGCGCGGTAGAGGTTGGCGTACATGCCCAGGAAATGCTCCACCGTCGGGACCTCTTGGTCCACTTCGGAGGAGCAGTAGCCGTCATACTCGTCCATCTGCAGGAGATCGAAGAGCTCAGGATAGGGGTAAGGTCCGACGAAGGCGTGCAGGTGGACGTGCCGGATGTAGTGGCTGACGCGGTTGTAGGTGTCCACCACGGAGCCGGCCACCATGTCGCGCGGGTCGCAATTGTAGACGATGGCCACATTAGGGTGGTCGGCGATGTCCACGGCAGCGCGGGAGAAGCCCCAGTAGTTGAACTGCCCGTGCATCTCCAGAAGGACATCAACGTTGTGGGGCTCGGCGAACTCGCCCAACTCGCGCAGGCTCTCGCCCACCCACTGGACGCATTCGCCCCGGTCCACGCCGGCGGGGATATCGTTGCCGAAGACACGGATGCGCTCGCAGCCCAGGTCGGACGCGAGTTCGATGTAGCGCTTGGTGCGGTCGATGATCTGGCGGCGCTGTCCCTCGTCGGGGGTCTCGAAGCGGCTGCTGGTGCCGATGCAAGCCACTTCCAGGTAGGCGTCCTCGATGCGGTTGCGGATCTCGCGCCGCTCCTGTGCTGTGCGCTCCAGCTCCACGCCGTGCTCGTGATTAGCTTCCACGCGGAATTCGATCCCGGCAAAGCCGTAGTCCTTGGCGGCCTTCACGATACGGTCGAAGTCCCAGGTCTTGGCCAGGTTGTAGGTAAGCAGTGCCAGCTTCATGTCGTCCTCCATGCGCCTGTCGAGGCAGGGCTGACGCCATTATCGGCCGAGACGGGGCGGACGTCCAGTGGGCGGGAGGGGCACTCGACTCGAGTCGGGGCTGAGTGACCTGATGACCAGGTGTCGGACTGCGCGGGCAGGAGCGAGGGTGCAGCAGACGGGTGTGCTGAACTCGACCGGTGTTAGCGGACGTCCACCAGGCAGTGGCGGAATTGGCCCAGGTAGCGATCGTCCCAGGTCAGGCGGAAGGGAATCACGTAGCGGCCGGGCGGGGCTGTGTCCGGGACGCGGACCCAATGACGCGTTTGGCCGTCCCCCGGACCGTGGTCGGGATAGGGTAGGCCGCTGGTCTGGGCCGGTACCTGCACCTCGGTCGAGGCATCTTCGCCGTCGAGCGCCCACCCGTCGGGCAGAACGGGCTCGACGCGGGCCCGAACAGGCTCGGCGCTGTGGTTGGTGAGGCAGAGGCCCAGGGCGATGCGAGCGCCGGCGACGGCCTCCTGCTGGTAGGGGTAGACGCGCGCCCACCACTCATCGGTGCCGAAGTCGGGGTGGGGCCACGGCAGCAACTCGGTGAGGAGGGCCTCCCGGCGCACAAGCGTGGCCTCCAGGTAGTCGAGCTGGTCGTCGCTGAAGCGGAAGGCCCGCGTCTGGTGCTGGTTGACCAACCAGTCGGGCCGGTAGCGCCGCAGGATGTCGAGGCAGCGCCGCAGTCCGTGGCCCGGGCGGAGGAAGTTGCGGTTGCCGGCGCAGTAGTCGTCCAGGCCGGTGGGCGCGAAGGAGTCGCCCACGAAGAGGACGCTGGTGCCGTGACCTTCCACCAGCAGGCCGCCATGGTAGAGCGTCTGGCCGGGCAGGTGGAAGGCGGTGAGGCGGAACTCGTGCCAGTCCCAGCTCTCGCCATCGTCGGTGACGCGTACCGCGGGCGCCACGTTGGGCGAGATGCAGGGCAGGAAGAAGCGGCTTGAGTGGGCGATGACCTCCGCCAAGCTGCGATCGGCGTAGATGGGACTGCCGAACGCCTGAGCGAAGCGAGGGAGGGCATCCACGTGGTCGTTGTGGTAGTGGGTGACCCAGCAGCCCTCCACATCGCCGATCTCCCCGCGGCGCCGCCACTGCTGCAGGGTGTCCACGACGGAGTCGTGCCCGCAATCAACCAGGAGCGCCGCTCCCGTTTCGGATACCACCGCGAAGGAGGTGTAGGCCACCCGCCGAACGAAGGCGGGGGGTTCGGCGGTCTCGGCCGGGGCCATTCGAGCGGGGTCGGCGGCGGTCTCCTCGAGAAGGTGGGGGAAGTAGAAGTTGAGGGCGGAGACGGAGGAGTAGTTGCGCCAGGCCTCGTCGAGCCTCGCTATCGTGGTCTCTATTGCGGCAGCCGGCTGGAGGATGGGCGAGCCGTGCGAGGGCACGAGGACGCCGGCGCCAGACCGCTCCAGCCGCCGCAGGGAATCCACCAACTGGGGGCGGTTGCCCAGGAAGCCATGGTAGTCGCCGATGACGCCGAAGCC